>JAQGLD010000126.1 GCA_028293055.1 Alphaproteobacteria bacterium | reverse complement strand
GTCGGAGTCTATCTGGCGATGCTGCTGACCGACGGCAGCGTGATGGCCCAGGCCAATCCGACGGGATTGCCCGGCCAGTCCGCCGGCGACTTCTATCGCCTGGTTCCGGATGCCAACGGCAATTACGCAGCCGGGAGCTGGGCCCACCTTCCGCGGCCGCCGACCGGCTATGCCCCCTACGCCTCTTCCGAGGCGGTACTTGCCGACGGGCGGGTGCTGTTCGTCGGAGGAGAATATAATCAGGACGATTACCGGCTCCCGTTCGGGCCGACCGCGCTGACCAACATGTCCGCGGTGTTCGATCCGGTCGCCGGCACCTGGACGATGATCCCGCCGCCGCCGGGCGTGCCCTATATCGGGGATGTGCCCTCGACCGTCCTGCCGGACGGGCGCTTTATCTTCGGCGGCAAGCTGGACCGTTCGATGTGGTCGCTCGATCCGGCCACCCTGCGCTGGACCGCGATCGCGTCGACCGGGAAGAACGACAATTTCGCCGAAGAAGGCTTCACCCAGCTGCCGGGGGGAAGCGTCCTGGTCGTCGACCTTACCACCACTCCGCTCTCGGAGCATTTCGTCCCGGCGTCGAATGCCTGGATCCAGGACGGCGCGACCCCCGATCTGCTCACCTCGCCAACCGGATCCCCCGGCGGGCTCACTTATGGTCCGGCGCCGGTGCAGGTGGTCGGCGGAGTGACCTATGGCCCCGGGCCCGCCGGGATCTATTTCCCGCCGGGCGAGATCGGCCCGGCGATCCTGCGCCCCGACGGCTCGGTCTTCGTCACCGGAGCTACCGTCGCGGGACGCGCAGCCCACACCGCAATCTACCGTCCCGGAGCGACCGCGCTGCAGGCGGGAAGCTGGACCCGCGGCCCCGATTTTCCGGCGATCGACGATGGCGACGATTCTTCGGCCGCCTTGCTGCCCAGCGGCAATGTCCTCGTCGCCGGAGCGAGCGGCGCGCTCTACGAGTTTGACGGAACCAGCTTCCGGATGGTCGTCTCCGGCCCCGGCAATGGCGGGGCTGCGGTCTTCCTGCTGCCCTTGCCCTCGGGCCAGGTGCTCGTTCTGACTCCCGGCCTCGGCATCGCGGCCCGGCTCTACAACCCGACCGGCGGTCCGCAGGCATCATGGGCGCCGACGATCGGCGCGGTGCCGACCAGCCTGGTGAGGGGGCAGACCTACACGCTGACCGGAACCCAGCTCAATGGGCTGAGCGAAGCCGCCGCGGTCGGCGACGAGCTCATGGCGGCGACCAACTACCCACTGGTGCGGCTCACCAATACCCAGTCGGGGCATGCCGTCTATGCTCGCACCCACGATCATAGCTCGATGGGCGTCGCGACCGGCACGAAACCCGTCTCCACCCGCTTCGACGTGCCCGCAGGCACCGAGATCGGGGCCACCAGCCTGGTCGTCCTCGCCAACGGCATCGCCTCGGCGACGGTGTCGGTGATGGTGGGCTAGGGCTTGAGGACGGCGCGCCCGATGGGGACGCCACGCAACAATTGAACAAGCTCGCTGATGCCCTGGCGCGCAAAGCCGGATATCTCGGGCATCCCGTCGGAGGCGGGTAGGGGAGGGGCGAGTGTCCGGCCCTACATCCGATCAAGCCGAAACCGTCGGCGCGGCGCGGATCATCGTCTGCGACGACGATCCAGATGTGCGCGAGATGGCCGGCGCGGACCGACTGACACAATTGAAACACGATAGGCGCGAGAGCGAGGCCATCGTGAAACCTCGCCCTTTTAGTGACGCTCTCACCGAAAACGCAGAGAGTAACCGACATGATCTTCCATTTCTCAATCTCCTCCGACACCCCCGCCGCGACCGCCGCGGCCCTCGCCGAAATCCTCGGCGGCACCGCAATGCCCTTCCCGCCGGTCGGGATCGATTCGTGGATCGCGATCTCGGGCGACGGCCGCGGCACCGCCATCGAAGTCTATGCACGCGGCTGGCGCATCGAGCCCGGCGAGCAGGACGCTCCGGCGGTCGGCCGCTTCGATGAGAAGTCCGAGCGGTTCGGGCCGGTCCATTTCGCGGTCGGCACCTCGCTCGACGAGGCCGAAGTGCGGGCGATCGCCGCCCGCGAAGGCTGGAGGGCGACCTACGACAAGCGCGGCAATGTCTTCGGAGTGATCGAGCTCTGGGTCGACAATGCGCTGATGATCGAAGTGCTCACCGCCGAGATGCAGGCCGAATATCTCGGTGCGATGAACGTGCAGAGCTGGGCGAAGATGCTCGCCGCGGCCGACGACAGCCGGCTCGCCGCCTGAGCCGCCGAACCGGGGGGTAGACTGCCATGAAATGCATGATCCTCACCGTCGCCGCGGCGAGCTTGCTCGTCTCCTCGCGCGCCGCGAACCGCTGGATCGAAGCCTATTAGGGCGGTCCTTCTGCGCGGCGTTCGGCCTTGCGGAGCACTTGTCCTCCCTATCCGCGGAGCGGATGGGGAGGGGAACCACCCGAAGGGTGGTGGTGGGGTAGCTGGCCCGGATTTCGATGGTTCGGCTTGAACCCGCCGAGTCTACGGCAGTTACCCCTCCTCCATGCACCGAACGGTTCCCCTCCCCATGAGCTTCGCTCACAGGTGGATTCGACCTCGCGCCCGGCCCAGGTCTCAGATCATTCTGAGCTTCCCGACGCGGCCTTGGACGATTCCCAGGCCGAAGGAGAGCCTGTACAAGCCACGCCATGGCAGGCTCAGCAAGGTCCGGCGAAGCACGCCCGACCGACGACCCATCTCCCGAACATTTCGATGTCATCATCGTCGGCGCCGGCCTGTCGGGGATCGGCGCAGCCGCCCATTTGCGGGCCAGGCTTCCGGACAAAAGCTTCGTCATTTTCGAGGCGCGCGACGCCATCGGCGGGACGTGGGACCTGTTCCGTTATCCCGGCATCCGATCCGATTCCGACATGTACACGTTGGGTTATGCGTTCAAGCCGTGGACCGGAGCCAAGGCGATTGCCGACGGGCCCTCGATCCGGCGCTACATCGAGGAGACCGCGGCCGAGCGGGGCATCGACCGGGAGATTCTCTTCGGCCACCGCCTGGTCTCGGCGAATTGGTCGTCGTCCGAGGCGCGCTGGACGCTAGAGATCGAGCGAGCGGGGGAGACCGTCCTGGCGAGCTGCAACTTCCTGATGATGTGCAGCGGCTATTATTCCTATGCTGAGGGACACCGGCCGAACTGGCTGGGCGAGCGGGACTATCGCGGGACGATCGTCCATCCCCAATTCTGGCCCGAGAAACTCGACTATCGCGGCCGCAAGATCGTCGTGATCGGCAGCGGCGCGACCGCGATGACCCTGGTCCCGGCCATGGCCGAGCAGGCCGCCTCGGTGACGATGGTGCAGCGCTCGCCTTCCTATGTGATCTCGCGGCCATCGGTCGACGGGATCGCGGAGGGACTGAGGCGCCGGCTTCCCGAGCGCCTCGCTTACGGCCTGGCGCGCTGGAAGAACGTGCTGCTCGGCCAGTTCTTCTTCAGGCTTGCGCGCAGGCGGCCGGAGCGGTTCGGGCGGCGCCTGATCGCGATGGTCCAGAGCGAGCTCGGCGAGGCTTTCGACCCGCGCCATTTCACCCCGGCCTACAAGGTGTGGGACCAGCGTCTTTGCCTGGTGCCCGATTCCGACCTGTTTCGGGCGATCAAGGCGGGCAAGGCGGCGATCGCCACAGGCACGATCGAGCGATTCACGCAAACCGGGATCCGGCTGGATTCGGGGGAGGAGATCGAGGCGGACCTCATCGTCACCGCGACCGGGCTCAAGATCGACGTCGCTGGCGGGGTCGATTTCAGCATCGACGGCGCTGCCACCAACCTGTCCAGCCACATGGTCTATCGCGGCCTGATGTTCGGCGGGGTTCCGAACCTGGCGATGCTGTTCGGCTACACCAACGCCTCGTGGACGCTCAAGGTCGACCTGAGCTGCGACTATCTCTGCCGCCTGCTGCGCCGCATGGATCGCAAGAGGCTGCCGATCGCGGTGGCGCGACCGGACCCGCGGATGATGCCGGTTCCGTTCCTCGACTTCACCTCCAGCTACGTCCGCCGCGCGCTGGACCAGCTGCCGAAGCAGGGCACCAGGCGGCCCTGGCGACTCTATCAGAACTATCTGCTCGACCTGATCGCGCTTCGCTACGGCCGGATCGAGGATGGAGTCCTGCACCTGGAGCGGCCGATCCCTAACGAAGCCGGCGCGGGCTAACTCTCGCTTGTTTCATTTTTCAAGATCGTTTCCACCGAAGCGCGGCCAGGACGGCGGCATTCAGCAGCAGCTGCGGAGCAAGCCATATCACTGCCCACGCCAACCAGAACGCCCCCCCGTCCAGCTCGGCCCAGACCGTCATGCACAAGACAGGGAAGCCAGATGCGATCCACAAAGCCGTGTCGGCCGGCGCCCGCGCGCGAACCAGGTACCAAATGAGAACCGCGGCTGCTGCTAAACCGGCGATCTGAAGGAGGTACGGAATGGCATCGCGGATCGACGAAACGGTGCCCCAGATCGGCAATAAGAAGACTGCCACACATGCCAGTACCGGGATCCATCTGCCCATGGTTATGTGTCCGGCGCCATGCCTGCTCATAGCTGCCCCTTGACTAGCTAGAAAGGTCCGCAGCGGGTCGTGAGTACCCCGTCTCAGCCGTGGACCGTCTCGTGCCGCTCGAGCATGGCGACAAAGCCTGCAATTTTGCGTGCCCTGGTCTCCGGCTTCTTTACGGCACCGATGCGGTAGAGGATCGCGTACCGGTTGGCGCCGCCGAGTGTCGCGAAAAAGGCGGTCGCCTGAGGGCTACGTTCCAGCGCCGCCTGGAGGTCAGCCGGTACCTCGGCCGTGCTGGCGGGAGCGTAGGCTGCGTCCCACCGGCCGTCTGCCTTGGCGGCCTCGACCTGGGCCAGTCCGCCGGGGCGCATCCGGCCGCGTTCGATGAGCTCGGTCGCTCGGGTGCGGTTTAGCTGTGACCACTTGCTGCGGGCCTTGCGCGGCGTGAATCGAATGAGCCAATGCTCGTCATCGTATTTGTCGAGCTGGCCATCGATCCAGCCGTGGCAGAGCGCCGCATCGATCGCCTCGGCTTTCGTCACGCCGACACGGCCCGAGCCTGCCTTCGCCAGCTTCAGCCAGAGCCCTTTCGAGTTCGCAGGCAGGGATTCGAGCCAGTCTTCCAGAGCCCCGGCGTGGGCAAAGGCGAGGATCGGCAGGCCGGCACGCGCTTCGGTCATCGGTCGATCTCCCAAGGGTTCGGAACACGACCCTTCGGTTGCGGAGCTATTAGCCCGAGCTGAGGGACGTTCTCTAGGATTGGAGCTGTGCCTCGCAAACGGTCCTTGTAGGCGCGAAGGGAGGGGGGTACCGACTATGTGCCAGAAGCAGCCAGCAGCGCTCGGCCAACCCCTCGTCATCAGCTTCCCAAACCGAGCGCGCCGCGCGAGACATCCTTAGCCGTGCGCGCTTCGCTCGCCCGCTTGGCCGTCAGCGGCGAGGATCGTGCAAGTCGCCTGCGCAGAATTCCGTCTATTCGACCACCGGCAGCATCACCGCGCTGGCGCTTGCGCCGCCGCGATAGACGCTCTGCTGGGCCGCCCTGTAATCCCCCGCTCTGGCGTTGAAGATGTTCGCTACGAAGGTCTGCGGGTTGCGGTCGTAGAGCGGGAACAGGCTCGACTGGACCTGGACCATGATCCGGTGTCCCGGCAGGAAGACATGGTCGACATTGGGCAGGGCCCAGCTGAAATGCTCGACCTTGCCGGGGATGAGCGGCTTCGGGTCGCTGCGGCTGTGGACATAGCGGCCGCGGTAGATCTCGATTCCGATCGGAAGCTCATAGCCCGCCATGCTCGGCTTGGAGCCCTGGGCCGCGCCCTCCGGCGTGACGTCCGGATAGACGTCGATCAGCTTGACCACCCAGTCGCTGTCGCTGCCGCTGGTCGCCGCATAGAGCTCGACCTGGGGCGCGCCCATGATGTGGACCGGGCTGGTCAGCGCTCCGGTGCGGTAGGAGAGCACATCCGGCCGATCCGAGACGAAGCGCTGGTCGCGGACCAGCCAGGTCTTCCATTGGCTGCCGTCGGCCATGTCGACCGGCCGGGGCGAGAAGGGAACCGGCCTGGCCGGATCCGAGACATAATCGTCATGGCCGCCGACCGTCGGCGGCGTGAAGCTCGCACTGAAATCGCCACCGAGATAAAGCGGTGTCGGCTTGCCCATCGGCCAATCCGGCGACCTGTCCCATTTGTCGATGCCGGTGGCGTAGGTCAGCACGCGCGGAGTCTGCGGATCCGGCGTGTCCTTCAGATAATGGTCGAGGAAGGGCTTGAGCTGCTCGCGACGGAACTGGGCCGCTGTGTCGCCGGCGAAGGTCAGGGCGCCGAGCTCGTAGCCATAATGATTGACCCCGGAATGGCGCCACGGGCCGATGACGAGGTGAAGCAACTTGCCGTCCGGATCCTGCGGTCGCAGCGCGCGGTAGACGGCGGGCGCGCCATAGCTGTCCTCCTGGTCCCATTGGCCGACGACGAGCATGGTCGGCACGGTCAGCTTGTGCGCCGCCATCCACTTGTCGACCGCCTGGAGCGACCAGAATTCGGTATAGGCCGGATTCTCCATCACCTTGCGCACCGACGGAT
>JAQGLD010000117.1 GCA_028293055.1 Alphaproteobacteria bacterium | reverse complement strand
AGCGCGACCGAATCCTGCTTGTGCGGGATCGTGATGTTGCATCCGCGCCAGGCGGGATCCTCCCCGCGTGCCCGAAAGTAGCTTGCCAGGTCATCGCGGGGCACGCGCGTCGCCCGATAGTCCGCATCGAGGCCGAGCCGGGCAAGCCAGAAGCCGTGGATCGCTGGCGACCGGCTGTGGCCGATCGGATCGCCGATCACTTCCGCATAAGCGCGCCCGCTCATCGCGCGATCAGTCCGCGTTCGCGCAGATAAATGAGCAATGGCAGCAAGGGCATTCCGAGGATGGCGAAATGGCTGCCCTCGATCCGTTCGAACAATTGCACTCCGGCGCCTTCGATCTGGTAGCAGCCGACGCTCCAGCGGATACGGTCATATTCCCGTTCGAGATAGTCGGCGAGAAAGGCGTCGCTGAACGACCGCATCGTCAGCGCGACGCTCTCGGTCGCCGCCCAGATCGAGCGGCCTCGCTCGACGATCACCGCCGCCGAATGAAGCCGGTGGGTGGCGCCGCGCAGGGCCGCGAGCTGATCGAAGGCATGAGCGCGCGATTCCGGCTTGCCGAGCAGTTCGCCGCTCGCGGTCTCGAGAATCTGGTCCGAGCCGAGAACGAGCTCGCCTTCGTCGGCGACGACGCTGAGCGCCTTGAGCTGGGCGAGCTCCTCCGCAACCTCGCTGCCACCGAATCCCGCGCCGATCAGCCCGCTCTTGGCGGAGGCCTCGTCCAGTTCCGCCTCGACCGCGGAGTAGGGAATTCCGGCCGCGTCCAGCATCGCCCGCCGCGCCTCGCTCCTCGAGGCGAGCAAGAGTTTCATTCCGTCCGGCCCGGCGCTGCGTCGATCCGTTCGTTGCACAATTTGACGATGGCGAAGGCGGTTTCCTCGATCGAGCGGCGAGTCACGTCGATCACCGGCCAGTCATTATCGGCGAAGATTCGGCGGGCGAAGCCGAGCTCGGCATTGACCGCCTCGCGATCGACATAATCGGTCTCGGGCGCCTGGTTGAGCGAGAGCAGCCGATTGCGCCGGATCTGGATCAGCCGGTCGGGATTGGTGGTGAGGCCGACCACCAGCGGATGCCGCAAGGTGTAGAGATTGGCGGGCGGCGGCGCCTCGGGAACGAGCGGGATGTTGGCGACCTTGTAGCCGCGATTGGCGAGATAGATGCTCGTCGGGGTCTTCGAAGTGCGCGACACTCCGGCGAGGACGATATCGGCCTCTTCCCAATTCTCCGAGCCGACTCCGTCGTCGTGGGCGATGGTGAACTGGATCGCGTCGACCCGCGCGAAATAGGCCGCGTCGAGTACGTGCTGCCGGCCGGGCCGGCCCTTGGCTTCCTGCTTGAGCACCGCCGAAAGAGCATGGGTGACAGGATCGAGCACCGACACGGCATGGATCCCGCGGCGCCGGGTCTTCTGCTCGAGCTCGCGCCGAATATTGCTGTTCACCAGTGTGTAGAGGACCAGCCCCGGCCGGCGCTCTATATCGTCGAGGACCCGTTCGAGATGGCCTTCGGAGCGCACCATCGGCCAGAGATGGCGCAGCACCTCGACATCCTCGAACTGGGCGAGACATGCCTTGGCGATGACCTCGAGCGTCTCTCCGGTCGAGTCCGAGAGGAGATGAAGATGGAGCGGGTCCGCCATCGGGCTCAATCGGGCTGCCTGTGGATAAACATGGGGAAATCGCTAGCTTAAGCCTCGGGACGGTTGCAAGCGGCGCGATTGTCCCCGCCATTCCGATTCGATCCACAGATCGGCAAAGGTAAAGATTTTCCGAAGGCGCGTCTGTGGATATCGGGGATGGCTGCAACGAATCCGCGGGCTTCTGCGGATGGCGGGGAGTCAAGCTGTTTGCAAAAACGGGTGAAGGCAATAAACCCCGCTTCGAGACGCCCAACTATCATCATCAGACTCTCTTCTAAAAGACTCTTATAAGAGAAGAGAGGGAGACTATCCCCTTGAACCCGGTCCCGACCAAGCCCTTGCTTGCCGTTCTAAAAGGCGGAAAAAGCGAGAGAAAGCCTCTCTGGCTGATGCGTCAGGCAGGACGATATCTGCCCGAGTATCGAGCGCTGCGAGCGGAGAAGGGCGGTTTCCTCGCGCTCGCCTGCGATCCCGAAGCAGCCTGCGAAATCACCCTCCAGCCGATCCGGCGGTTCGGCTTCGACGGAGCGATATTGTTCTCGGATATCCTGATGGTGCCGTGGGCGCTCGGCCAGGACCTGCGCTTCGAGGCCGGGGAGGGGCCGCATCTTTCGCCTGCCCTGGTCGATGCCAGCCTGGCCGCGCTGGAACGAGTCGAGGCCCGCCTCGAGCCGGTTTACCGCACTGTGGAGAAAGTTTCCCTCTCTCTTCCCACCGAGACGACTTTCCTCGGTTTTGCGGGGAGTCCGTGGACGGTTTCGACCTACATGGTCGCCGGGCACGGCAGTCGCGACCAGGGTGAGGCGCGGCGCTTCGCCTATCGCGATCCGCAGGCTTTCGGAGCGATCGTCGATGCGATCGGGGAACTCACCGTCGATTATCTGTCGCGCCAGATCGAGGCCGGCGTCGAAGCGGTGCAATTGTTCGACAGCTGGTCGGGCAGCCTGTCGCCGCAGCAGTTCGAGCAATGGGTCATCGCCCCGAATGCGCGGATCGTGGCAGCGCTCAAGGCGCGTCACCCGGATGTCCCGGTGATCGGCTTTCCGAAGGGCGCCGGCGCCAAGCTTGGCGCCTATGCGCGGGAGACCGGGGTCGATGCGATCGGCCTCGACGAGACTGTCGACCCGGCCTGGGCGCACCAGATCCTGCCAGAGACCATGCCGGTCCAGGGAAATCTCGACCCGCTCGCCCTCGTCGCGGGCGGCGAGGCGCTTGAAAGCGCGGTGCACCGCATCCTATCTAGCCTGGCGGAGCGACCGCACGTCTTCAATCTGGGGCATGGCATCTTGCCGGATACGCCGATTTCGAATGTCGAGCATCTCATCCGGCTGGTGCGCCGGTGATCTATGATCTGCAGGCAGCACTCAGCTTGACCTATGTATGGCTCAAGGCCGGCCATGTCATCTTCGTGATCTTCTGGATCGCAGGGATGTTCATGCTGCCCCGCTTCTACATCTACCACCAGGAATCGGCCCCCGGATCCGAGGAGGAGAAGAGGTGGATCGAGCGGGAACGCAAGCTCAGGTCGATCATCCTTACCCCTGCGATGATCCTGGTCTGGATATTCGGCCTCTCGCTGGCCTGGGTGACCCAGGCCTGGACGATGGGCTGGTTCCAGATGAAATTCGCGATCGTGCTTGGCCTCTCCGGTTATCACGGCTGGATGGTCGGCTACGGACGCAAGCTCGCAATGGGGTTGCGGCCGGTCAGTGGCCGGGCGCTTCGGATGATGAACGAGATACCCGGAATCGCGGTGGTGCTTATCGTCATTCTCGTCATCGTCCGGCCATTCTGAAGAGCGTGGCGACCGCGTTTCGCGGATAATGCGGCCGAGGCTTCATCGAGGCGAGACGGCCGCTTGACTTGAATTTTGACCGAGCCTAACGGCTGGACAGTCGTTCGCCTGCCATCCGTGTGGGCAACCCAGCCGCAATCTCCCAAGTTTCCTCCGCGCGTCCGGACGACCCCCCAAATCCAATCTGAGTTTTTTCTCGATGCATCTCAAAGATCTCAAGCAGAAATCCCCCGCCGATCTGGTGGCCATGGCCGAAGAGCTTGGCATCGAGGGCGCGTCGACGCTTCGCAAGCAGGAGCTGATGTTCTCGATTCTCAAGGTCCAGGCCGAGAATGGCGAGGAAATAATGGGCATGGGCACGATCGAAGTGCTGCCCGACGGATTCGGATTTCTGCGCTCGCCCGAGGCGAATTATCTCGCCGGGCCAGACGACATCTATGTCTCCCCTAACCAGGTGCGCAAATTCGGCCTGCGCACCGGCGATACGGTCGAAGGCGAGATTCGCGGGCCCAAGGACGGAGAGCGCTATTTCGCGCTGACCCGCCTTGCGCTGGTCAATTACGACAATCCAGAAGCGGTTCGCCATCGGGTCAATTTCGACAATCTGACTCCGCTCTATCCGGATTCGAAGCTCAAGCTCGATCCGATGGATCCGACGATCAAGGACAAGTCGGCTCGGGTCATCGACATCGTCGCGCCGCAGGGCAAGGGGCAGCGCGCGCTGATCGTGGCGCCGCCGCGAGTCGGCAAGACCGTGCTCCTGCAGAACATGGCCAAGGCGATCACCGACAACCATCCCGAGGTCTTCCTGATCGTCCTGCTGATCGACGAGCGGCCCGAGGAAGTCACCGACATGCAGCGCTCGGTCAAGGGCGAGGTCGTTTCCTCGACGTTCGACGAGCCTGCGAGCCGCCACGTCCAGGTCGCGGAAATGGTGATCGAGAAGGCCAAGAGGCTGGTCGAGCACAAGAAGGATGTCGTCATCCTGCTTGATTCGATCACCCGGCTCGGCCGTGCCTACAACACCGTCGTCCCTTCATCTGGCAAGGTGCTGACCGGCGGCGTCGACGCCAACGCCTTGCAGCGGCCCAAGCGCTTCTTCGGTGCGGCCCGCAACATCGAGGAAGGCGGCTCGCTCTCGATCATCGCCACTGCCCTGATCGACACCGGGTCCAAGATGGACGAGGTCATCTTCGAGGAGTTCAAGGGCACCGGCAATTCCGAGATCGTGCTCGACCGCAAGGTCGCCGACAAGCGCATCTTCCCGGCGCTCGATGTCGGCAAGTCGGGCACCCGCAAGGAAGAATTGCTGGTCGATCCGGCGACCCTGTCGAAGATGTGGGTGCTTCGACGCATCCTCATGCAGATGGGCACGGTCGACGCGATGCAGTTCCTGCTCGACAAGATGAAGGACGCCAAGTCCAACGAGGACTTCTTCGCTTCGATGAACCAGTAGGTCCGCGGGGCGTTCGCGAACGCGATGGATCTCTCCGCCCTCGTTACCCCAGGCGCCCTGGTCGATTTCGGCAAGGTCATCGCCATCGACCTGATGATGGCCGGCGACAACGTAGTCGTCCTCGGAGCGCTGGCAGCCGGGTTGCCGGCCCAGCAGCGCCGCAAGGTGATCACCGTCGGAGTCGCGATCGCTTTGGTCTTCCTGATCGGCTTCGCGCTGGTCGCCACCCAATTGCTCCACGTGATCGGGTTGCTGCTCGCCGGTGGCCTGATGCTCCTCTGGGTCGCCTGGAAGCTGTACCGGGAGCTCAGGGAGCAGGACAGGGCGCCGGGCGACTATAGCGACGCGGAGCGCGAGGAACGGGCCCTGAGGGAGCCCAAGAGCTTCCGACAGGCCGTCTTCCAGGTCGTCCTCGCCGACCTCTCGATGAGCCTCGACAATGTCCTGGCGGTCGCCGGCGCGGCGCGCAATCATCCCGCCGTCCTGTTCTTCGGCCTGGCGCTCTCCGTGACGATGATGGGGCTTGCCGCCAATGTCATCGCAAGGATCATCGAACGCCATCGCTGGGTCGCCTATATCGGCCTGGTGGTGATCCTCTATGTCGCGGGGAACATGATCTATGACGGCATCGCCGACCACGAACTTGGCGTGCTGCACCTGCTCGCACCGTCGTGATTGTACCGGAAACGTTCGTTTCGGCCGAATCACTGAGCGCATTTGGTGACACGGGTTTCCGGCCGGGCGCCCGCGAAACTAAGGGATCAGGATCGTCGAGCCGGTGGTCGCCCGGGACTCGATCGCGCGATGGGCCTCGTCGGCTTCGGCAAGCAGGAATCGGGCACCGATATGCACCTTGACGACATGATTGCGCATCATCGTGAATAGCCGGTCGGCCGAGGTACGCATCGTCTCCACCGTGGTAACATAATCGCCGAGCGTCGGACGGGTGACGAAGATCGAGCCGGCGCGCAGCAGGTCCAGCGCGGTAAAGGCCGGCACTGGCCCCGAGGCGTTGCCATAGGTGACGACCAGCCCTCGCCGAGCGACCGAGGCGAGCGAGACCTGCCAGGTTTCGGCGCCGACGCCGTCGAATATCACGTCCGCGCCCGCGCCGTCCGTCAGCCTGCGTACTTCGGCAGCGATCTCTTCGAGCGGCCCGCACAGCGAGTCCTCGGCGCCGAGACGGAAAGCGAGCTCGGCCTTGGCCTCGTTGCCGGAATAAGCGATCACTCGGGCCCCGACCGACTTGAGCCACGGCACCAGGATCGATCCGACACCGCCAGCGGCGGCGTACACCAGCACCCATTGGCCTGCTTGGACCCGGGCGCAGCGTTCGATCAGATATTCGGCGGTGCAGCCCTTCAACATCGTCGCGGCCGCCTGCTCGGCGCCGATCCAGCTCGGCAGCCTCACCAGCAACCCGGACGGCATGTTGCGATGGCTCGCATAAGCACCGAGCGCCCCGGTGAAATAGCCGACCCGGTCGCCCCGGCAGATATCGGTGACACCCTCGCCGACCGCTTCGACGACTCCGGCCGCTTCGTTGCCAAGGCCCGACGGAAGCCTGATCGGATAGAGGCCCGAGCGATGATAGGTGTCGATGAAGTTGAGTCCGACCGCTTCCTGGTGGATTCGCACTTCGCCCGGCGCCGGCTCGGGCAGGGTCACAGCCTCGTGCTCGAGTACTTCGGGGCCGCCCGGTCTGCGGAAAGCGATCCGGTAGGGGTGGCTCATCCGAGGTGCTCCGCGAAAAATGCTTCGGTGCGGCTGTCCGCGAGCCGTGCTGCCTGCTCGCTCCGCCGCTTGCCCATCTCGGTGGCGAAGCCGTGATCCTCGCCGGGATAATCGAACAGAGTGACTCGTGGATGATCGTCGAGGCCTTCGTGGATTGCCCGTTGCTGGTCCGAGTCGACGAAATGGTCGGCGCCGGCGATATGGAGGAGGAGGGGCCTTGCGATCGCATGCTGCTCGTGGAGCAAAGCCGGCAGCGCGACCGCATAATAGCCGACGGTCGCGTCGCTGTCGGTTCGTGCCGCGGTCATGAAGGCTAGCCTGCCGCCCAGGCAATAGCCGACACATCCGACCCTCCCGCTTTCGGGGAGGCGGGCTCGGGCGGCGTGGATCGTCGCTTCGATATCGGCGATGCCCCGATTCTGGTCGAACCGGTTCATCAGGCCGAGCGCCTGCTTGAAATCGCTCTCGACATCCGGATCGAGGTCGACTCCGGGCTCGAGCCGCCAGAACAGGTCCGGCGCGAGAGCGAGATAGCCCCTGGCGGCCCAATCGTCGCACTTGCGGCGAATGCCCTCGTTCACCCCGAAAATCTCCTGGATGACGATGATCGCCGCGCGTGGCGGCTCGGCGGGCTCGGCGACATAGGCGTGGAAGCTGCCGACATGGTCGAGCGTCTCGATGCTGGTCCTGCTCATGCGGCTTCTCCTTGTCTGCGTGATGCTTCTCATCACATAGGAGTCGTACCTGCAACAGCCGGAAGAGGTGGAAGATCATGAAAGTCACGGTGGACGTGGATTGCACGCCCGAAGAGGCGAGACGCTTCCTCGGCCTTCCCGACCTCACTCCGGTGCACCAGGCCTATGTCGATCGCATGCAGAAGGCGGTGAGCGAGGGCGTTACGCCCGAATCCTTTGCCGAGCTGGCACGCAGCTGGGGTCCGATGAGCGAGACCGGCATGTCGATGTGGAAGGCGATGCTGGAGGGGATGACCGGCAAGCGTGACGGCTGATACGATCTACGCTCTGTCTTCGGGAAGCCCACCAGCGGCGATCGCAGTGGTCAGGATCAGCGGTCCGGCGGCGGACAGGGCGCTGCTGTCTCTGACAGGAAGGCTGCCCGAGCCCCGCACCGCAAACCTGGCCTGGCTGCGCGAGGACGATAGATTGCTCGACCGCGCGCTCGTGCTTAGATTTCCAGGGCCGGCCAGCGCGACCGGCGAAGATCTGGTCGAGCTCCATCTCCACGGCGGGCGCGCCGTCATTGGGGCCGTAACCGGAGCGCTGGGCCGAATCGAAGGACTGCGTCCGGCCGAGCCTGGCGAATTCACCCGCCGATCGTTCGAGAGCGGACGAATCGACCTGGCGGAGGCGGAGGGTCTCGCCGATCTGCTCCAGGCCGAAACCGAATCCCAGCGTGAGGCCGCTTTGTCGCTGGCCTCCGGTTCGCTAAGCCGCCGGGTCGAGGCTTGGCAGTCCCGCCTGCTCGCCCTATCGGCGCAGATGGAGGCGGTACTCGATTTCTCAGACGAAGGCGAAGTCGGCGAAGGGATGCCGCCGCGATGGGATGAGGCCATTGCCGACCTGGCCCGCGAAATCCGCTTCGCGCTCGGGGCCGCGCCAGTCGAACGTCTCCGAGACGGTGTCCGAGTTGTTATCGCAGGCCCACCCAACGCTGGAAAATCAAGCTTGCTCAATGTTTTGATCGGGCGAGACGCGGCGATTACCTCCGCCATCCCAGGCACGACTCGAGATCTGGTCGAGGCCCCGACTTCGATCGCCGGCACCCCTTTCCTGTTGATCGACACCGCCGGACTCAGGGACAGCGTGGACGAGATCGAAGCGATCGGGATTGAAAAGGCCAGAACCAGCCTGGCGAAGGCGGACATCATTCTCTGGCTCGGTTCACCGGATGACGCCCCTTCGTCCGGAGCGGTGATCCTCGTTCGACCGAAGGCCGACTTGGCCGAGCCGGGCCGAGACGGTGTGGGTATGAGCGTCTCCGCCAGGACAGGGGAGGGCGTCGACCGGCTCGTCACGGCGTTGATCGCGAGAGCCGGCGAACTGCTGCCCAAGCCCAGCGAGGTCAGCCTCAACGCACGCCACCGCCTAGCCTTGCGGGAGGCCCTTGAGCCCCTGGAATCTGCGGGCGACTGCGAGGACCCTTTGATCGCATCGGAATTGCTGCGCCTATCACGCATCGCGCTCGATAAGGTAACCGGTCGAGCGGGGGTGGAGGAGATGCTGGACGCGCTGTTCGGTCGGTTCTGCATCGGCAAATGAATGTTCCACATGGAACATTTTGACAGCTGAACGGACCACTCGTAGCGGACGGCAATGCGGGACTATGACATCATCGTTGTCGGCGGTGGGCATGCGGGCTGCGAAGCCGCTGCGGCCGCGGCGCGGATGGGCGCGCGTGTCGCCCTGCTCAGCTTCGCGCGGGAAAAGGTCGGCACGATGTCGTGCAATCCGGCGATCGGTGGCCTCGGCAAGGGCCACCTCGTCCGGGAAGTCGACGCCTTCGATGGGCTGATCGCGCGCGCTGCGGATCATTCGGCGGTGCACTACCGGATGCTCAATGCGAGCAAGGGCGCGGCCGTGCGAGGCCCGAGGATCCAGGCCGATCGCCGCAGGTACAGAGCCGCGATCCACGACATGCTCGACGCCCATACGGGCCTAAGGGTCGTGGAAGGGGAGGCGGTCGCGCTCCGCGTGGAGGGGCGTCGCGTACGCGGCATAGAGCTAGCGGACGGGGCCACCTTGAACTGC
>JAQGLD010000107.1 GCA_028293055.1 Alphaproteobacteria bacterium | reverse complement strand
CAGCCCGGAGACACACGCTTCGAGCCAAATGCCCTGCCCGGCTGGGCGGACTTCAACGCCGGCGACATGTTCTATGGCTTTCCCGATCTCGAGGGACGCGGATTCAAGATCGCGCACGACAGGCACGGACCGCCGATCGACCCCGATGTCGGCGACCGCGAACCGTCGGAAGCCGCGCTTGCCGAGGTTCGCGCCTATATGGAGCGGCGCTTTCCAGCCCTCGCCGGACGGCCGCTCAACGAAGCCCGGGTCTGCCAATATGAGAATAGCGACAGCGGCGATTTCCTGATCGACCGCCACCCGACGCGGCCGAACATCGTCCTGGTCGGAGCTGGCTCGGGCCATGGCTTCAAACACGGGCCAGCGGTCGGGCGCTATGCGGCGCAGCTCGTCTCGGCTAGTCTGGGCGCAGCCGAGCCGCGTTTCTCGCTCGCTTCCAAGGGCGAGCGGCAGAACCGGGCGGTGCATTGAACCGGAGACGTCATGGCTGAGATATTGGACAGTTTCCGACCCTCGACGGCCGGCTGGCTGAAGGGGAGCCTGGCGGGCTGGGGCACCCTCCTCCTCTGCCTGATCGGAGTCGGCTTCCTGATCATTCTCGCCAAGTGGCTCGAGAATGTCAGCTCGACCTTCGAGATCACGGCCGATCGGCTGGTCATCCGCCGCGGCATCTTTTCCAAGAGCATCGACGAGATCGAATTCTATCGGGTGAAGGACATCAGGCTCGATTTCAGCCTGATCAGCGAATGGGCCAATATCGGCACGATCACGCTCGTGTCGAGCGACGAGACCACCCGCCGCGCCCCTTTGGTGATCCCCAATGTGGAAAATGCGATCACCCGCCGCGAGAATCTTCGTACTTTGATCGATCACGCACGACGGCGGCGCGGCGTCCGCGAGATCGACATGGTTCAGGAGGATCTGGGGTAGAAGATGGACGCGAGCGCGCAGCCGAACCCGATGCCGCAGCCGGTCGTGGTCAAGCGGCACCTCGCCTCGACCCGAATCTGGCACTGGGTCAACGCGCTCTCGGTCTTCCTGATGCTGATGAGCGGGCTGATGATCCTCAACGCCCATCCCCGCCTCTATTGGGGCCAATATGGCGCCAATGCCGATCATGCCTGGCTCGAGATCGGCTCGACGATGAACGGCAGGGGATTTCTCAGGGTCGGATCGCTCAGGGTGGGGACGACCGGCCTGCTCGGCTATCGCCTCGACTCGAACGGCCAGCCCAACCGGCGTGCTTTCCCGGGCTGGGCGACGGTGCCTTCCGGCTACGATCTCGCCGCCGGCCGCCGCTGGCATTTCTTCTTCGCCTGGGTGCTGGCGATCGGGCTCGTCGCTTATGCGGCGATCAGCCTCGGCAACCGCCACTGGCGCGATGTCGCGCCCAGGCCCGACGAGCTCGCCCCGCGCCATCTCTGGCAGGAGATCAAGGACCATGCCCGGCTGCATTTCCCCACCGGCGAGGCCGCCCTGCATTACAACAGTCTTCAGAAGCTCAGCTATTTCGGCATCGTCGCGATCTTGCTGCCTCTCGTCATCCTCACCGGACTGACGATGTCGCCCAACATGGACGCGGCCTGGCCTTGGCTGCTCGATCTGCTCGGCGGGCGCCAGTCGGCGCGCTCGATCCATTTCCTCTGCGCTGTGCTGATCGCCCTTTTCATCCTCGTTCACCTACTCATGGTCGTGCTGGCCGGACCGATCAACGAGGTGCGGGCGATGATTACCGGCTGGTACCGGGTCCCCCAACCCGTCCGTCATCCCCGCGAAAGCGGGGATCCAGCTTTTGCTTCGGTGCCGGAC
The DNA here is from genome assembly GCA_028293055.1 of Alphaproteobacteria bacterium. GTDB lineage: Bacteria > Pseudomonadota > Alphaproteobacteria > Sphingomonadales > Sphingomonadaceae > Allosphingosinicella. Next base: position 7,714 of record JAQGLD010000107.1, on the reverse strand, counting down.
GCCACCGCCGATCTGGATTACCGCATTCGCGGGAATGACGAGGGGGTCGCCGAATGATCACCCGCCGAGGCTTCGTCGGTTCGATCGCCGCGGGCGCCGGCGGGCTTCTGCTCTCGGGCTGCGACAAGCTCAACGCCAGCCCCGGATTCCGGGATGTGCTCCGCTCGGCCGAGGGTCTGACCCTGAAGGCGCAGCGCCTGGTCACCGATCGCCAAGCGCTTGCTCGCGAATATGGGCTCGGCGACATCTCGCCGGTGTTCAGGGCGAACGGCAATTCGATGCCGGCCTCCACCGATTACCAGCGCCACGCCGCGGCCGGCTTCGCCGACTGGCGGCTGACGATCGACGGCCTGGTGCGGCGGCCGCTTTCGGTCCCGCTCGACCGCATCCGGCAATTGCCGCGGCGTACCCAGATCACTCGCCACGATTGCGTCGAAGGCTGGTCGGCGATCGGCCGCTGGACCGGAGCGCCTCTGTCGATCCTGCTCGACGCCGCAGGGCTGCACCAGGAGGCCCGCTTCCTCGTCTTCCACTGCGCGGACAGCTTCGGCGACACGCCATATTATGAGAGCATCGACCTGGTCGATGCCTTCCATCCCCAGACCATCCTGGCCTGGGGCCTCAACGGTCACCCGCTCCCAATCGCGAATGGTGCTCCCTTGCGCCTCAGGGTCGAGCGCCAGCTCGGCTACAAGCATGCCAAGTTCGTGCAGCGGATCGAGGCGGTGGCGGACCTCGCCCGGATCCACGGCGGCAAGGGCGGCTATTGGGAGGATAGCAACGATTATGCCTGGTATGCCGGGATCTAGATCGCGTTGAGCCCAATGGATTCCTTCGGCGATCCGGCACGCGCAAGCCTTCATTAAATCGCGTTAAGACTCGCGCGATCGTGAAACCCCCGAAACGAGAAAGCGTTGAGCGAGACAGCCAGCTCGCCGAACCCTGGGATGTCGGCACCGAAGAGAGCGGCACAGGGAGGATCGGAGCCTTGATCGTTCTGGGTTTGCGGGATTCCACGGATCGGGCAAGCGCGGACCCGGCGGACTGGGCGATCTCCCCGGATCGGGCGTCGACGGGAAGGCCGGAATGACCTCTCTGCTACCTTATTGCGGCGCCCCTCCTCTTCCCTCCACGCTCGCCGGACGGTTCAATCTCGACCCCTGGCTGATTGCCTGCCTGATCGGCATCGCCGCCATCCATCTCCTCCGGGTCCGGCAAGGCCACCGCCTTGCGCCGCTCGCCGGCTGGCTCGTCGCCGCAGCCGCGCTGCTGTCGCCGCTCTGTGCGCTTTCGGTCGCGCTCTTTTCGGCCCGGGTCGGGCAGCACATGGTGCTGGTGCTGATTGCCGCGCCCCTGATCGCCCGCGGACTTCCGGGCCGGACCGGTCATGCCTGGCCGGCCGCCACCGCCTTCATGCTGCTGCTCTGGCTGTGGCACATGCCGGTCCCCTATGCGGCGACCTTCGCCTCGCCGATCGTCTATTGGGCAATGCATGTCAGCCTGTTCGGAAGCGCGATCTGGCTGTGGACCGCCTTGCTCCGTCCCGAGGCGGACGGCGCTGGATCGCGAATCCTCGCGGGGACGCTGACCTCGATGCAGATGGGCCTGCTCGGCGCAGTGCTCGGCCTGGCCGGCCGGCCGATGTTCGCCGCCCATTATCTGACGACCGCGGCCTGGGGCCTGTCGCCGCTCGAGGACCAGCAGCTCGGCGGGACGATCATGTGGGTTCCCGGTATCTTCCTGTTCATGGTCGTGGCGCTGCAGTCGGCGCGCTTCGCCTGGGGCCGCCATGACGAGGCGCTGGCGTGAGCGGTGCGCCGCTCTCCTATCTCGGCAGCGCGGGAAGCAAGGCCCATCAAGTGGTGCCGCTGACCTGGTTCGCACTGATCGTCTCGACCGCCACCTGCCTGATCTTTGCTGCGCTGATCGTCGCTGCGGTTCGGCGCGGCCGGGCGGAGGGCGATGTCGTCGCCGCGCAGGCGGTGATCCGCGGCGGCAATGGCCTGCGCTGGATCTTCGTCTCCTTGATCCTGGCCGCGGTACCGATCGCGGTGATGCTGGTCTGGACGATGATCGCGATCGCGCGCACCGGAGTGCCGCCGGCCCATCCGGCTTTGGTCCTCGATGTGACGCCCCAGCAATTTTGGTGGCGAATCCGCTACCGCGGGGCGCTGCCGTCCGACACGTTCACCACCGCCAACGAGATCCACATTCCGGTCGGCGCGAAAGTGCTCGTCAGGCTGAACAGCCCGGATGTGATCCACAGCTTCTGGGTCCCTTCGCTCTCGGGCAAGACCGACGCGATCCCGGGCCAGAACAATGTGACCTGGCTGGAGGCGAGCCGGCCAGGCCGGTTTCGCGGCCAATGCGCCGAATTCTGTGGCGCAGAGCATGCCCGCATGGGGTTCGAGGTGGTCGCGCAGTCGCCAGCCGATTTCGAGGCGTGGCGCCGCGGCCAGCTGCGCAGCGCGCCGCGGCCGGTCACGACCGAGCAGGTTCGCGGGCTGGCGATCGTCGAATATCGCTGTTCGCTTTGCCACAGCGTTCGCGGCACGATCGCCGGGGCCGGTTCCGCCCCGGACCTCACTCATCTGATGAGCCGGGCGACCATCGCCGCGGCGCAGCTCCCCAACAATCCCGGCTCGCTACGCGGCTGGATCGAGGACCCCCAGGCCCGCAAGCCCGGAACCCAGATGCCCAACCAGCATCTCGACGCAGCCCAGCTCAACGACCTCACCGCCTATCTCGGAACCTTGAAATGAGCCGGCCGGCCTACCGGACTCCGGTCATCGGGGACGACGGCCCCGAGCTGCGCGCCCGGCTGCAGGCGATCTGGGAGACCAAACCCGGCCTGCTCGGCTTCCTCGGCACGGTCGATCACAAGGAGATCGGAATCCGCTACATCGTCACTGCCTTCCTGCTGCTCGCGGCGGGCGGAGTCGAGGCGCTGGTGATGCGGCTCCAGCTCGCCGGCCCCGACCGGCGCCTGCTGACCCCGGAGCAATATAACCAGCTCTTCTCGACGCACGGGATGACGATGATCTTCCTCTATGCGTCGCCGGTCCTGTCGGGATTCTCCAACTATCTTTGGCCCCTGCTGCTCGGGGCCCGCGACATGGCCTTCCCTCGGCTCAACGCGCTCAGCTACTGGGTCTATCTCGCCGCCGCGATCTTCCTCTACACCGGCTTCCTGGTCGGCGCCGGGCCGAACGACGGCTGGTTCAACTATGTCCCCTATGCGCTCGCCGAATATAATCCCGGGCTGAACCAGGATTATTATGCGCTCGGCATGATCCTGCTCGGCATCTCGACCAGCGTCGGCGCCGCTAATTTCATCGTCACCGCCTTCAAGATGCGCGCGCCGGGCATGTCGATCAATCGCATCCCGATCATGGTCTGGGGCACCCTGACCGCGAGCGTCGCCAACCTCGCGGTGGTGCCTGCGGTCAGCCTCGCCTTCTTCATGCTGTGGCTGGACCGGCGCTTCGGCACCCATTTCTTCGACAGCGCCGGCGGCGGCCAGCCCTTGCTGTGGCAGCATCTGTTCTGGCTGTTCGGCCATCCCTGGGTCTATGCGATCGTGCTTCCCGCCATGGGCATGGTCTCGGACGGGCTGCCGGTCTTCTGCCGCCGGCCCCTGGTCGGCTATTCGCTGGTCGCCCTGGGCACGGTCGCGACGATGATCCTCGGCTTCGGCGTGTGGGTCCATCACATGTTCGCCACCGGACTGCCGGCGCTCAGCCTGTCATTCTTCTCGGCAGCTTCCTTCGCGATCACCTTCCCGTCCCTGATCGCGCTCGCCTCCTGGCTCGCCACCATCTGGCTCGGGCGGCCGGTGGTGACCACCGCCTTCCTGTTCTTCGCCTCGACCATCCTTCTGTTCGTGATCGGCGGGGTCTCCGGCCTGATGACCGCGAGCGTTCCGATCGACCTGCAGCTGACCGACACCTATTTCATCGTCGCGCACCTCCATTACACGATCGTCGGGATCAACCTCTTCCCGGTCGTCGGGGCGGTCTACTTCTGGTTTCCCAAGATGACCGGCCGGCTGCTGAACGAGCGGCTCGGGCGCTGGAATTTCTGGACGATGTTCGTCGGCTTCAACCTCGCCTTCCTGCCGATGCACATCACCGGCCTGCTCGGCATGCCGCGACGGGTCTACACCTATCCCGCCCACATGGGCTGGGATGGGCTCAACCTGTTGATCAGCATCGGCAGCTACATATTCGCCGCCGGCGTCCTGCTCTTCCTGATCAATGTCGCCCGCTCGCGCCGCGGCGGCGCCGTGGCAGGTCCCGATCCGTGGGGCGGACCCACCCTCGAATGGGCGACCACGTCCCCGCCGCCCCCCTACAATTTCGCGGTGATTCCAACGATCGCCTCGCGCCATCCCCTGTGGGAGGCCGCGCTCGACGAGGAGGAAGCGCGCAGCTCGATCCATCGCGGCATGCTGCTCGATCACGGCAAGGAGGCGCTTGCGACTTCGCCAATGGACGCCGAGCCGGAGCGGATCGTCGAAATGCCCGAGGACAGTGTGGGGCCGTTCGCGCTTGCCGTGGGGCTGCTGGTCCTGCTGTTCGGCCTGCTGCATTTCCAGCCGTGGCTGAGCGCGGCCGGCGGCCTGATCGTCGCCGCCGCCTTGCTCGCCTGGCTGTGGCCGCGGCGAAAGTTGCTCGAGCGCGCGGAGCCGGCTCATGGCTGAGCTGGTCTGCGCGGATCCCGGTCCCCTCCCCGTCGGCCCGGTCGGGCGGTCCGGCATGGGCTGGTGGGGAGTTGCGACCCTGATCGCAAGCGAGGCCGCCTTGTTCGGCTTCCTGATCTTCGCCTATTTCTATGTCGGAGCGACCGCGCAGCCCGGCTGGCTGCTCGAACCCGCGCCCAAATTATTCCCTGCCTTGCCCAACACCCTGCTGTTGCTGGCCTCGAGCGGCGCTGCCTGGTGGGGAGAGAAGGGAGTGGAGCGCGGGCGGCGGCACCAGGCAGTGGCGGGCCTGCTCGGCGCCTTCGTGATGGGCGCGGTCTTCGCCGGGGTTCAGGCCTACGAATGGTCGGTCAAGACCTACGGCATGGGCGAATCCAGCTATGCCTCGCTTTATTATGTGACCACCGGACTGCATATGGCCCATGTCCTGGTCGGACTGGTGATCCTGCTGACGCTCGCCGCCTGGACCGCGGCCGGTTTCTTCTCCCAGGTCCGCTGGATCCCGGTTTCGGCGGGAATCCTCTATTGGCATTTCGTCGACGTGGTCTGGCTATTCGTCTTCGCCACTTATTATCTCACGCCCTATCTAGGGTTCCCGCAATGAGCCAGGGACCGGAATCGCTCAGCCACCATCCGGCGCCCGACGCGCATAAGCTGTCCAGCGCGCGCGCCTTCTTCATCCTGTTCGGCGGCCCGCTCGCCTGGTTCGTCCAGTTCAACCTCGGAGTGATTCTGTCCGGCTGGCCCTGTTATCCGTCCGACCGGCGGCTGGCCGCGCCGCCCCCCGATTACGAGTGGACCAGGGCCGGGGCGATGGCGGTGCTCGTGCTCGCATTGCTGGTCGCGATCGCAGCCGGCGCTTCGGCGCAGATCATGCTTCGCCGGGTGCGCGACGAGGCGGAAGGCGGCCATGCCGAGCTCGCCGAGATCGGCCACGGCCGCACCCGGTTCATCGCCTTGTGGGGAATTGCGCTCGGTTACGGTTCGGCAGTCGCCGCAGCCTTGACGCTGGTCGCCTTCCTGCTGGTGCCGCGATGCGCCGGCTGAGCCTGCTTCTCCTAATCGGCCTGGCCGGATGCGGTCAGCACCGAGGCCATGCGGAGGCGCGCGCACTGATCGCCGAGAGGTGCGCGGCCTGCCATGTCGTTCCTGGAGTGGCCGGGGCGAACGGCCGGGTCGGCCCTTCGCTGGCGGGTATTGCCGGGCAGCAGATCATCGCCGGCCATTTCGTCAACAACCGGATCAACCTCGCCCGCTGGGTCGCCCATCCCCAGAAATCGCTGCCCGGAAACGCCATGCCGGATACCGGCCTCACCGATCGGCAGGCGCTCGCCATCGCCGACTATCTTGCAACACTGGATTGATCGATGAAGACGAAAGCGATCCTGATCTGCCTTGCCCTGGTCGCGCTGCCGGTGGCTGCGGCGACGATCGCCCTCTATCCGGATCGCGAGGGCGCGAGCCCGCCTCTGCCGGATGCGGTTCCCGCCGGCGAAGTGTTCCTTGCCAAGGATATCGGCCACGCTCTGTCGCCGCCGACTCCGGGCGCCGGACGTACGATCGCGACTCCCAGCGCTTCGCCCGCCGACGACGGCCAGTGGCTGATGCCAGCAAAGGATTATGCCGCGACCCGCTATTCGGCGATGACCGAGATCAATTCGTCCAATGCCGGCCGGCTGGAGGAGGTGTTCAGCTTCTCGCTCGGGGTCGACAAGGGCCAGGAGGCCGCGCCTCTCGTGGTCGGCTCCACGATGTATGTGGTCAGCGCCTTCCCCAACTATGTCTATGCGCTCGATCTCGCCCGGGGCGGCGCGCTCAAGTGGAAATATGCGCCCAAGCCCCTGCCGGCCGCCGCCGGGGTCGCCTGCTGCGACGTGGTCAACCGCGGTGCCGCGTTCGCCGACGGCAAGATCGTGTTCAACACGCTCGACGGCCAGACGATCGCGCTCGATGCCACGACCGGCAAGCCGGCCTGGAAGGCGCAGCTCGGAGACATCAACAAGGGTGAGACGATCACGATGGCGCCGCTGATCGCCGGCGACAAGGTGCTGGTCGGTGATTCCGGCGGCGAGTTCGGAGTGCGCGGCTGGCTCACCGCGCTCGACCTGCACAGCGGCAAGATCGCCTGGCGGGCCTACCATACCGGACCCGACAAGGACGTACTCATCGACGCCGGATTCCGCCCCTTCTACGCCGCGGACCGCGGCAGCGACCTCGGGATCAAGACATGGCCGGCCGACGCCTGGCGGATCGGGGGAGGCACGATGTGGGGGTGGATCGCCTACGATCCGAGCGTCGGCACGATCTATTACGGCACTGCCAATCCGGGGCCCTGGAACGCGCTGCAGCGACCAGGCGACAATAAATGGACCGCCGGGCTGTTCGCGCGCGACATCAACACCGGCAAGGCCCGCTGGTATTATCAGTTCAGCCCGCACGACCAGCACGATTATGACGCGATCAACGAGCAGATCCTGCTGGAAATGCCGTTCGGCGGGGCAATGCGGTCGGTACTGATCCGCCCGGAACGCAACGGCTATGTCTATGTGATCGACCGCAAGACCGGCCAGGTCCTGTCGGCCGATCCGTTCGGTCCGGTCAACAGCTCGCGCGGGGTCGACCTTCGCACCGGGCGCCTGACGATCAATCCGGACAAGGAGACCAAGCTCGGCCAGGTGGTGCGCAACATCTGCCCGACCGCGAGCGGATCGAAGGACTGGAACCCGTCGAGCTTCAGCCCCCGCACCGGGCTCGTCTACATCCCGCACGAAAATCTGTGCATGGACTGGATGAACCTGGAGGTGAATTACATCTCCGGAACGCCCTATGTTGGCGCCGAGGTGAAGATGAAGCCGGGGCCCGGCGGCAATCGCGGCGCGCTGACCGCCTGGGACCCGGTGATGCGGCGCCCTGCCTGGGAGATCAAGGAGGATCTGCCGATCTGGTCGGGCACGGTCGCGACCGGCGGCGATCTCATCTTCTACGGGACGATGGACGGCTGGTTCAAGGCGG
>JAQGLD010000106.1 GCA_028293055.1 Alphaproteobacteria bacterium | reverse complement strand
GAAAGAGGCCATCCGCCGGAATGGACCAAGTCGTCGGGCTATTGGTCCGAAAATGATGACGATGGGGAATCCGCCGGCGCCTAGGCACGGCATCTTGGATCACCGCGGACTCGTTGCTCATTGGCATTCGGCTCGGGTCGCGTGCAGCTTTCGAATCACATTCCAGTCGCTTTGCCGAAAAGGTCGAATGCGGACGAATGCCGGGCCTGCCGCGATGCTGGCGCAGATCATGTCGTTGCGTGTGGGAACGGTGTCTATCGACCCCCGCTAGAGCGGGCAGCCCAGCGACACCCACCATGCCGCGCCCGCGCCCAGGACTGCGCCGATCGCGATCCGCCGCCAGGCAGCGAAGGTCGGAGGGGAGGGGAGCGCCGCCATCCTTTTCTGGCCGGTGATCATTGGACCGACCAGATTATCGCGCTTGACCAGCAGATAGAAAAGGATCGCGGCGACATGTAGCGCGATGAATCCCAGCAGCAGATTGAAGCCGAGCTCGTGGAGGTCGCGCGCCCGATCGGCGATTTCGTATGAGACATAGCGGGTCAGCGGGCCGGATACGATTCCGTCCGTGTCCTGCGCGAACAGCCCGAGGCCGACCTCGGAAATGATCAGTCCGAGCAGGACCAGGGCGCTCCAGCCGCCGAGCGGATTGTGGCCGACGACCGGCTCGCCCGGCTCGCCGAACAGGCTGCGCGCATAACGCGCGACGGCGCGCGGGCCCTTGACGAAGGCGCTGAATCGGGCGGTCGAGCCGCCGGCGAACCCCCAGAAGATCCGGAAGACCAGCAGGCCCAAGGTGATGTAGCCGAGCAGCTCATGAGTCTCCATCCGGCCGGACCGGAACGTCCACCACAGGGCCGGCATCAGCAGGACGAAGCTCCAGTGAACCAGGCGGATCGGCCAGTCCCACAGCCTGACCGGTGCGCGGGAATCCGCGGGCTCCGCGTCAGTGTCGAAACCCGACATGGTCGCCGCGGCCTAGTCCTTTGCCCTGAAAGTCTGGTGGCAGGCCTTGCAGCTGGCACCGACAGTCGGCACCGCGGCGCGGATCCGGGCGAGGTCGCCGCTGCGCGCCGCTACATCGAGCGCATTGGCGGCGCCCCACATGTTGCGTGCGTCTTTCTTGAATTCCGCTCCCTGCTGCCAGATCGCGGGCAGGGCTGCGGTCTTGACCCCGGTCTCCGGGCCGGTTCCGGCCGGGAACCAGTTGGGGATCCGCTTGACGAGGCCGTCCAGCGTCTTCGCATTGGCCTGAATCACCGCGACCGAAGGCGCCGGCTGCTTGAGCTCGTCCATGATTGCCTTGTTGGCCTTGCCGATCTGCTTGTAATTCGCCTGGCGCGCCTTGATGACATCGCCCGCGGTCGCCGCAAGAGCGCCGGTGGCTGCCAGGCAGCCCAGTCCAAGGCCCAGAATCGTTGCTCTCCGCATTGGTTCGTCTCCGTTCGTTTCGCCAGCAGCGCTAGCAGCTTGGCCGGTGGCGCGCCTGCCAAAAGACACGCCTGGGCCGATAAAAAGAGTGTTTCGAAGCTGAACGGCCATGACCGCAGAGTTCCGATCCCATCGTCTTACGGGCGCGTGACTTCGCGCGTGTAGCCCACCTTGCGCAGGAGCCGCTCGACTGACGACGAGGCGAACCTGTCCCCGACGACCGCTAGCGCGCCGATGAGCGTCCGGGCGCGTCTCGCCGACGCGGCTTGCGTCCGGCCATGCCGTGCGGGCACAGCGGACCGCGCCGCCACTCGCGGCGCGTGTCCGGGGGACGAGGGTGAGCGAAAGAGCATTGGCAGGAATCAGGATTTTGGACCTGTCGCGGGTCCTCGCCGGGCCCTGGTCGACCCAGATTCTCGCGGATTTCGGCGCCGATGTAATCAAGATCGAAGTGCCGGGGAGGGGCGACGACACCCGCGCCTGGGGCCCGCCCTATCTGCACGGCGCGGACGGAGAGCCCGAGCTTGGCGAGAGCGCCTATTATCTCTCCTGCAATCGCAACAAAAGATCGCTCGCGATCGACCTCGCCGATCCCGAGGGGGCCGAGCTGGTGCGGAAGCTCGCCGCCAGGGCCGACATCCTCGTCGAGAATTTCAAGGTCGGCGGTCTTGCCCGATACGGGCTTGATCATGCCAGCCTGGCCGCAATCAATCCGCGCCTCGTCTATTGCTCGATTACCGGCTTCGGCCAGGACGGGCCCTATGCGGCGCGCGGCGGCTATGACTTCGTCGCCCAGGGGATGGGCGGGTTCATGAGCATCACCGGCGAGGAAGGCGGCGAGCCGCTGCGCGCCGGCGTCGCGATCGCCGATCTCTCGACCGGAATGTACGCCACCGTCAGCATCCTGGCCGCGCTTCGCCATGCCGAGCGGACCGGCGAAGGGCAGCATATCGACATCTCGCTGCTCGACACCCAGATCGCGATGCTCGCCAACCAGGCGATGAACTGGCTGGTCGGCGGAATCGTCCCGGGCCGGCTCGGCAATCGCCACCCGACCGTGGTCCCCTACAAGACGTTCGAGGTCGCCGATGGAACCATCATCATCGCGGTCGGCAATGACGGTCAGTTCCGCCAGCTCTGCCTCGAGCTCGGAGTGGCTGCCCTGGCCGACGATCCAAGGTTCGCGACCAGCCGCGCGCGGCTGGCCAATCGCGATTCGATCGAGGCGGAGGTGGAGGCGCTGGTCCGCGTCTTCGACGGCCGCGCGCTGATCCACCGACTGGTCGCCCGCGGAGTTCCGGCGGGGCCGGTCAACACGATCCGTCAGGTATTCGAGGATGCCTTCGTCGCCGCCCGCGGCACCGTCCACCATTTCCGCCGCGAGGACGGAGTCGAGATTCCGACGGTGGCCTTTCCGGGCAAATTGTCCGCGACACCTGCGGACTATCGCTGCCCGCCGCCCCGCATCGGCGAGCATAGCCGCGAGATTCTGCGCGACTGGCTGGAGCTCGACGGGGAGGCGCTCGACGCGCTCGAACGGCAAGGCGCGGTCGTCCAGGGCGACTGAGCGGGCAAGCAGGGCCGCGAGCCTTTTTGAAAGGGTGGAAGATGGACCGCGAAACGCTCGACATGTTCCGATCGACGATGCGCCGCTTCGTCGAGGAGCGGCTGATTCCGGCCGAGGATCTGGTCGAGGAGTCCGACTGCGTTCCAACGGAGATCGTCGAGCGGATGCGGGAGCTGGGCCTGTTCGGCCTCTCCATCCCGGAGGCCTATGGCGGGATCGGCTGCAATATGCAGGAGGAGACCGCGATCATCCGCGAGCTCAGCCGAGCGTCGGTCGCGTTCCGTTCGGTGATCGGCACCACCGTCGGAATCGGAAGCCAGGGAATCGTCATGGACGGCACCGAGGCGCAGAAGCGCGAATGGCTGCCCAGGCTTGCGGCCGGGGACGCGATCTCCAGCTTCGCTCTGACCGAGCCCGAGGCCGGCTCCGACGCGGCTTCGCTACGCACCACCGCGATCCGCGAGGGCGATGTCTATCGCATCAACGGCACCAAGCGATTCATCACCAATGCGCCGCGGGCGACCGTCTTCACCCTGATGGCGCGCACTGCCCCCGAGGTGAAGGGCGCGGCCGGCATTTCCGCCTTCATCCTGCCCGCCGACACGCCTGGGATCTCGCTTGGCAAGCCGGATCGGAAGATGGGCCAGAAAGGGTCGGTGACCACGGACGTCATTCTCGAGGATGTGATCCTTCCCGCCGACGCGATCATCGGCGGAATTCCCGGCAAGGGCTTCAAGACGGCGATGAAGGTTCTCGATCGCGGACGACTCCATCTTGCCGCGGTCGCGCTCGGAATGTCCGATCGGCTGATCGACATGAGCCTGACCTATGCGCTCGGACGGCGCCAGTTCGGACAGCCGATCGCCGACTTCCAGCTCGTCCAGGCGATGCTCGCCGATGCCGAGGTCGACAGGCTCACCACTGAAGCCCTGATGGAGAAGGTCGCCGCCAGGTTCGATTCCGGCGACAAGGTCAGCCTCGAATGCGCCGCGCTCAAATATCACGCCTCGGAAGCGGTCGGCCGGATCGCGGACCGAGCTGTCCAGATCCATGGCGGCGCCGGCTACATGGCCGAATATAAGGTCGAGCGCTTCTATCGCGACGTGAGGCTGCTGCGAATCTACGAGGGCACTTCGCAGATCCAGCAGCTGATCATCGCCCGGCACATGACGCGACAGGCGAGCGCCTGAGACCGGCGCAGACGCCGGTCCCGGGCGGCATCGCGATGAGGCGGCACCGATCGGCGCCCGGGATCAGGCCCTAGAGGCCTTGGCGCGAGTCCGCTTGGCGGGAGCCCTTGACCGGGAAGCCGTTTCCGGGCGCTTGTGTCCAAGCCCGATCGCTCTCGCCATCTCGCCGCGCAGCTTCGAATAATTGGGCGCGACCATCGGATAGTCCTTCGCCAGTTGATAATCCTCGCGATATTGATCCGGAGTCATCGAATGCGCGGTCTGCAGGTGGCGCTTGAGAGTCTTCTGCTTGTTTCCGCATTCCAGGCAGACGAGATAGTCCGGCTTGATCGAGGCGCGGACCGAAACCACTGGCTTCTTCTGGTCAGCCTCGCTGCTTTGCGGTGCTTCGCCAAGGCCGGCGAGAGCAATATGGACCTGGCGGACCAGTCCCGGGACATCCGAGATCGAGACCACATTGTTGGATACATGCGCGGAGACGATGTCCGCGGTGAGTTCGATCAGAGCTTGTGCGTCAGCCATAATTATCCCCGCGATCGATTAGGTCCAAAATGGACATAGCTCGGTAACACGATCGCGGGCGGAAGCAAATGCGAAGAAACAGCGCATCGGCTGGTCCCGATCCGTCAATCGGGTTCGGCTGGCATGTCGGTGCATCGCAGCGCTCGCGCGTCGAGTGCGATCCTGTCCCGATTCTGGGCGAATTCGCTTCGGTCGCGACCGTCGAACCAAGTTTGCGGTCGGATGCGGCAAGCAGGCGGATGGACGCGCGATCTCCCGGGTCGGCCCGCAATTTCAGGCGCTCGGCGCCCTCAAGCCACTCCGGACATGCGAAGCCTCAATATCTCGCCGGAAAAATGGGTCGACACGAGCGAGCGTCCGCGCTCGGTCAGCGCGACATGCGAGCTTCTCTTGTCGCTGGGGTGGGAGATGCGCTTGACGAAGCCGGTCTCGGTCAGGCGATCGAGATGCCGCAACGCGGTCGTCTTCGGCGCCGCGACGCTCTGGCAGACATCGGTCACGCTGGCGGGAGGACGGAATTCGGACTCGGCGACGAACAGCTCGACCAGAAGCATCCATTGGACCTCGTTCATACCGAGCCCGGACAGATGCGCATCCCGCCGGCGGCGGGCGCCAAGCGCGTATCGCGCGAGCGTACGCGCCTGGTCGATTTCCTCGCCCTCGCCGTCGGCCAGCACCGACCGGCTGAGCCGCGCGGACAGTTCCGCGATCCGGGCGAGCAGCATTTCGAGGTTCGCCGGAGGCTCGAAAGCGACCCCCTGCGGCGCGCCCGGCATCATGCCCTCGGTCGAGGTGCCCCTCATTGCGTTCGGCCGGCTGCGATCGCGGTCCCGCCCGATCCTCGGGCGGCGGCCAGCGCGAACGATTCGACCATCTCGACATGTTCGGGAGAGAGGGCGTCGATCGTCGCGAGGTGATCTTCATGCTCGTCCTCGAGCAGGATGGAAGGGCATTGGCCATCGAAAGTGCCCAGATTCGGGCGATGCCAGCGATAGCCGAGCAGGGGCGCGATCGCCGGATCCATCGCCCGGACCTCATCGATCGAATAAGCCAGCGACTGGTTCTCATAGGCCTTGAGCCAGCCAAGGCAGTAGCTGAAGATCGCCGCCCGCCTCGGCACGGCGCTCATATTCGCGCCTGCGGCGTGCATCGTCGAGCCGAGTATGACCATGGCATCGCCAGGCTCGAGCTCGCAGATGAAAGGACTGGCGAGCGGCTCGCCCGGCTGGCGCGGCCGGAAATGGGTTCGCGGCCAGATCCGGGTGGCGCCATTCTCGGGCGTGAATCGGGTCACCGGCCAGAAGACATTGACGCAATATTCGATGGCGCCCTTCGGCGCGGGCCACATCGCCTGGTCGCAATGCGGTATCTGTTCCAGCGCGCCGGGGTGGATCTCGACGCCCTGGGCGAGATTGAGCTCGGGAAAGTCGCACCAGCCGCCGAGTATCGCCTGCACGGCTTCGAATATCGGGGCCTGTAGCACCAGTGCTTCGGCTTCCGGCGCGCGGGCAAGGAGGCGGTGGAAACGCTTGGTGCGCGGTCCGTGGAACGGTCCGACGCAATATGGCGTGTGCTCGAATCGCTGGTCGAGCCCGGCGCCGAAGCGCGCGACGAAGTCGGGCGATGCGGCGCCACGGACGATCGCGAATCCGTCCTCGATCAGGCTGCGCAGCAGGCCGGACGAGGCCGCCTGCGCTTCCAGGAAATGGAATCGATCGGGAATCACGCCGCAACACCGAGCGGCTGGGGCACGAACAGCACCTCGTGATCGACCCGGAAACGACGCCGCATCGTCACCAATGTCTCCTCGTCGATCGTGACTTCGAGCGCCTGGATCCGGTTTCCTTCGCACTCGCGTGGCAGGCAGAGGGGGCGGACCTTCCAGCCCATCGAGATGACGGTGGCGACTCGGTGGGTCTCGCCGATCATCGTGTAGCGGGTAAGGCCGTTGAGCAATGCGAACTCGACATGGGCAAGCGCGAGATACTGGCTGAGCCGCATCACCTCGAGGCCGCGAAGGCCGATCGGAGCGATGGTGAAGCGCGACGATTCCCACACATCGGTGCCGATCACCGGCCCGCCTTCGCAGAGATCGGCGAATACCGTGTCGAGCATGTGCGGGCGGGTCGTCGGGTTGAGCCGCACCGAGGCGAGATGGCGCTGATCGGTCGGCGAGCAGGCGATCAGATAGACCGTATATTCGGTGTCATATTGATCGACCTCCAGCCAGCTTCCGGCGGCCGGAAGCTGCCAGCCGAGCTGGTCTATGAAGACCCGCTTGCGGTCATGGTGCATCTCGACCAGCTGGCGGCTGCAATTGAGGCGCGAGGCGCGGTCGACCATCACAATCTGCATCGGCATCTCCGTTCGGAGGCCAAGCTGGAGCGAGACGGCTGGTCCCGCCATATGGGTAATCACCCCCATGGTTCCGGGA
>JAQGLD010000054.1 GCA_028293055.1 Alphaproteobacteria bacterium | reverse complement strand
CGATCTCCTCGAGCACGATCCCCGCCTCGACATGGCCGAGCCCGAGCCCGCCATCGGCCTCGTCGACCAATATCCCGTTGAAGCCGAGCTCGGCGAAGCGCTTCCACAGGCCGTGGCCGAAGCCGTCCTTGCAGCCGATATCGCGCCAGCGGCGCAACTGCTTCCCGATCGCGCCTTCCTCGCCCATGAAGCTCTGCGCGCTGTCACGGAGCATGACCTGGTCGTCGTTCAGATAGAGCGGCATGTCAGGCTCCTTCAGGCGCCGGGCAAATCGAGGATGCGCTTGGCGATGATGTTGAGCTGGACCTCGCTGGTTCCGCCCTCGATCGAATTGGCCTTGGTGCGCAGCCATTCGCGCGCCGTCTTGCCGCCGCGCGAGGCTTCGCTCTCCCATTCGAGAGAGTCGGAGCCGCCGGCGGCCATGACCAGCTCGTGGCGGCGCTTGTTCAGCTCGGTGCCGGCATATTTCATCATCGAGGGCTGGGCCGGATGCGCCTGACCGGCCTTGAGCTCGTCGATGAATCGCTCGGACATCGCCCGAAACGCTATCGAGTCGACATCGAATCGGGCGACCTCGGCGCGAAGCACAGGGTCGTCGGCCAGTCGTTTCCCGAGCGCTGCGCCGAGCGAATCCGCGCCACCCCCGAGGCCCATTCCGCTGATCATCTCGCGCTCGTGGCCGAGCAGATATTTGGCCACGTCCCAGCCCTTGTCGAGCTCTCCGACCAATTGGTCCTTCGGCACCTCGACATCGTCGAAGAAGGTCTCGCAGAAAGGCGAATTGCCCGAGATCAGCAGGATCGGCCGGGTCGAGACTCCCGGGCTCGCCATGTCGAACAGCAGGAAGCTGATCCCCTTGTGCTTGGGCGCGGACGGATTGGTACGCACCAGGCAGAAGATCCAGTCGGCCTTGTCGGCATAGGAGGTCCACACCTTCTGGCCGTTGACGAGCCAATGGTCGCCGCGATCCTCCGCCCTGGTCTGCAGCGAGGCAAGGTCCGAGCCGGCATTGGGCTCCGAATAGCCCTGGCACCAGCGTATTTCGCCTCGGGCGATTTCGGGCAGGAAGCGCTTCTTCTGTTCCTCGCTGCCATATTTGAGCAAGGCCGGGCCGAGCATCGAGATACCGAAACTGTAGAGTGGATTGCGCGCGCCGATTGCGGCGATTTCCTGGCGCAGCACCTTCGTCTCGGCCGGAGAGAGGCCGCCACCGCCATAGGCCTTCGGCCAGTCCGGCACCGTCCAGCCCCGCCCCGCCATCGCCTCCAGCCAGAGCCGCTGGGCATCGCTGTGGAAGACCGGGTTGCGACCGCCCCAGCAGGCATCCTCCTCGCCGCGCACCGGCTGGCGCATCTCCGGCGGGCAATTCTCGGCCAGCCAGGCACGCGTCTCGGCGCGAAAGGTCTCCAGCTCGGCCATTCCTCTCTCCTTTACGTAAACGTCAATGACTCGGCCGGGGCGCAGCGTCAACCGCGCCCACCGGTCCTTCGGATCGAAGGAGGCGCTCTTCGCCGGCGCCTCGCCACTGGCAAAAATCTGCCGTTTCTGGCAGCGAGGCAAGCAGGAAGAGGAGGCAGAAGCGCCCGCATGGACTTTGACCTTACGGAACGGCAGGCTTTTTTCCGCAACCGGGTGCGCGAGTTCATCGAGACTCGGATTCGACCGCGCCAGAAAGACTATAAGAAGCAGATCGACGCGGGCGATCGCTGGCAGCCGATCGCGCTGATCGAGGATCTCAAGCCGGTGGCGCGCGAGGCCGGGCTGTGGAACCTGTTCATGCCGCCGGCGCCGGCGCTCGCCCATGTCGATGACAGCTTCGTCTTCGAAGGCACCCAGCTCACCAATCTCGAATATGCGCTCTGCGCCGAGGAAATGGGACGAATCGGCTGGTCTCCGGAAGTCTTCAACTGCTCGGCACCCGATACCGGCAATATGGAAGTGCTCCACCGCTACGGGACTCGCGAACAGAAGGAGCAATGGCTGCGGCCGCTGATGTACGGCGAGATCCGCTCCGCCTTCCTGATGACCGAGCCCGGGGTGGCCTCGTCCGACGCCACAAACATCCAGTGCCAGATTCGCCGCGACGCCGATGACTACGTGCTCAACGGCCGCAAATGGTGGTCCTCGGGCGCCGGCGATCCACGCTGCAAGATCGCCATCGTCATGGGCAAGACCGATCCCGAAGCGAACAAGCACAGCCAGCAATCGATGGTGCTGGTGCCGCTCGACGCGCCGGGGGTGCGAATCGAGCGAGCGCTTACTGTCTACGGTTATGACGACGCCCCCCACGGCCATATGGAGATCGCCCTCGAGGATGTTCGCATTCCCGCTTCGAACATGCTGCTTGGCGAGGGGCGCGGCTTCGAGATCGCGCAGGGTCGGCTCGGCCCCGGCCGAATCCACCACTGCATGCGCACGATCGGCGCCGCCGAAGAAGCGCTGAAGGCGATGGTCAAGCGCCTGTCCAGCCGTGTCGCCTTCGGCAAGAAGCTGATGGAGCACAGCATTTGGGAGCAGCGCGTCGCAAGCGCGCGGATCGACATCGAGATGTCGCGCCTGCTCTGCCTCAAGGCCGCCTTCCTGATGGACAAGGCCGGCAACAAGGCCGCCCAGGCCGAGATCGCGATGATCAAGGTGCAGGCGCCGAACATGGCGCTTCGGATCATCGACGATGCCGTCCAGGCGCATGGCGCCGCCGGAGTCGGCCAGGATTTCGGCCTTGCCTATAGCTGGGCCGGGATCCGCACTCTGCGCCTCGCCGACGGCCCCGACGAAGTCCACAACCGCGCCATCGCAAGGCTGGAGTTCGGGAAATATGCAGGGGAGTAATCGCAATCCTCCCCTGCTTTTGCAGGGGAGGGGGACCGCGCGCTGTAAGCCCGTGGCGGAGGGGGTGGAGCCGCGGCATGCCGGGGGCATGCCGGAAGGCGGAACCGGCTGCGTAGCAGCCGTGGCCGCGGCGCCAACCCCTCCACCATGCTGCCCATGGTCCCCCTCCCCTGAGCTTTGCTCAGGGGAGGAATTTAGATCGTGAATCTCTTCGATCTGACCGGGAAGGTCGCGATCGTCACCGGCTCGTCGCGCGGCATCGGCCGGGCGATCGCCGAGGCGCTGGCCGATCAGGGCGCGAGCGTGGTGATCTCGAGCCGCAAGGCGGAAGCCTGCGAAGAAGCTGCGGCGGCGATCAACGCGAAGCATGGCGAGGGTAAAGCCATCGTCGTCACCGCCAACATCTCGTCCAAGGAGGATCTGCAGAACCTGGCCGACGAAACCCGGCGCCGGCTCGGCCGGATCGACGTGCTCGTCTGCAACGCCGCGTCCAATCCCTATTATGGCCCGATGGCGGGGATCACCGACGACCAGTTCCGCAAGATCCTCGACAACAATGTCATCGCCAATCACTGGCTGATCCAGATGGTCGCGCCCGAGATGATCGAGCGCCAGGAAGGCTCGATCATCATCGTCTCGTCGATCGGCGGGCTCACCGCCTCGACCCTGATCGGCGCCTACAACATCTCCAAGGCGGCGGACTTCCAGCTCGCCCGCAATCTCGCCGCCGAATTCGGGCCGGCGGGGGTGCGGGTCAATTGCATCGCCCCGGGCCTGGTCCGCACCGATTTCGCTCGGGCGCTGTGGGAGAATCCGGAAACGCTGAAGGCGGTCACCCAGCACACGCCGATGCGGCGGATCGGCGAGCCGCACGAAATCGCCGGCGCCGCGGTGTTCCTCGCCTCGCCGGCTTCGACCTTCATGACCGGCCAGACGATCGTCGTCGACGGCGGCAGCACTATCGGGGTGGGGCTTTGATTGTTCGCGCAGAGACGCAGAGGCGCAGAGAGGTCTTGCCCCTCTCATCCGCCGGCGCATTCTTCCCGCACAGCGGGAATTGCGGATTGGCCTTCGGCAATTCAGAGCTCACTGGAAACGCGGAGTCTCTGCGCCTCTGCGTCTCTGCGCGAAACAGAGTCCGGAGGGACTGTCGATGAGGCTTCACGACAAGGTCGCCATCGTCACCGGCGCGGCCTCTGGGATCGGCCGCGCAACCGCTGCGCTCTTTCGCGCGGAGGGTGCGACGGTAATCGCCATGGACATGACCGAGGCGGAGGGCGTGGTCGCCGGCGACGCCGGGTGCGATGAGGATGTGCGGGGCCTCGTCGATCTTGCCGTGCGCGAGCATGGCGGCCTCGATATATTCTTCGCCAATGCCGGCATTTCCGGCGGCCTCGCCTCGATCTTCGAGCAGAGCGCCGAGGACTGGCAGGAGATATTGCGGATCAACCTGATCGGCCCGTTCCTCGCAATCAAGCATGCCGCGCCGGCATTGAAGGCCCGCGGCGGCGGCGCGATCGTCTGTACCGCCTCCGTCGCGGGACTTCGCGCCGGCGCCGGCGGCCCAGCTTATTCGGCGTCCAAGGCGGGAGTGATCAATCTGGTCGAGGTTGCCGCAACCCAGCTTGCCGGCGCCAATATCCGGGTCAATGCGATCTGCCCGGGCCTGATCCACACCGGAATGACCCAGCCCTTCTACGACCTCGCCAGGGCCAAGGGCGCAGAGGACAGAATAGGCCACCTCAACCCCCTCAAGCGCGGCGGCGAGCCCGACGAGATCGCCCGCGCGGCCCTGTTCCTCGCCTCCGACGAGGCCAGCTATGTCAACGGCCACGCATTGGTGGTGGACGGAGGGCTCTCGGTCTCCCATCCCTACAATCACCAATCCTACGGGCGGACATCGGCCTGAAGATCACGGAGAGACGAATGGACCCGATTTCGACCCAGATGCACGGCGACGTGCTGATCATCACCTCGAACAACCCGCCGGTGAACGCGCTCGGCCTTGCGGTGCGCGAAGGCCTGGTCAAGGCGATCGAGAAGGCGGATTCCGACGACAGGGTCAAGGCAGTGGTGATCCACTGCCAGGGCCAGACCTTCTTCGCCGGCGCCGACATCACCGAATTCGGCAAGCCGATGCAGCTGCCGATGCTCCCCCAGGTCGTCGACATCATCGAGAATTGCACCAAGCCGGTAGTCTCGGCGATCCACGGCACCGCCTTCGGCGGCGGGCTCGAGGTCGCCCTGGCCAGTCATTACCGGGTCGCCGTTCCTTCCGCCAAATTGGGCGTGCCCGAGGTCAAGCTCGGAATCCTGCCCGGCGCCGGCGGTACCCAGCGGCTGCCGCGCGTGGCCGGAGTCGAGAAGGCGCTTCAGATGGCTGCGACCGGCGATCCGATCAGCGCCAGGGAGGCCTATCAGGTCGGCCTGGTCGACAGGCTGATCGAAGGCGAACTGCTTCCCCACGCGGTGGCCTTTGCCGAGGAAGTGCGCGATGTCCGGCCAGTCCCGAAGAGCAGCGAGCGCGACGACAAGCTCGCCGAGGCGCGGGCCAATTCCGGGCTGTTCGATGCGTTCCGCAAGGCCAATGCGCGCAAGTTCCGCGGCTTCGAGGCGCCGGAGAGCGTCATTCAGGCGATCGAGGCCGCAGTTGCCAAGCCCTATGGCGAGGGCGTGCTGGACGAGCGCCGACTGTTCATGAGCCTGATGAGCGGCACCCAGGCCAAGGCTCAGCAATATTTCTTCTTCGCCGAGCGCAAGGCTTCGAAGATCGACAACATCCCGGAGGGCACCAAGGCCCGCGACATCCGCAAGGTCGGAATGATCGGCGCCGGCACGATGGGCGGCGGAATCTCGATGAACTTCCTCTCCGCCGGAATCCCGGTGACGATCGTCGAGATGGCGCAGGAAGCGCTCGATCGCGGCGCCGGGCTGATCCGCAAGAATTACGAGGCGACCGCGTCCAAGGGCCGGATGACCTCCGATCAGGTCGAGCAGGCGATGGCCTTGCTCAGCCCGACCCTCGACTTCGAAGGGCTGGCCGACTGCGACCTGATCATCGAGGCGGTATTCGAGAATATGGATGTGAAGAAGGAGGTATTCGGAAGGCTCGACAAGGTCGCAAAGCCGGGCGCGATCCTCGCGTCCAACACCTCCTATCTCAATATCGACGAGATCGCCGCATCGACATCGCGGCCGCAGGATGTGGTCGGCCTGCATTTCTTCTCGCCGGCCAATATCATGAAGCTGCTCGAGGTCGTGCGAGGGGCGAAGACCGCGGATGACGTGCTGGTCACCGCGATGCAGCTCGCCAAGAAGATCCGCAAGGTCGCGGTGGTGGCCGGTGTCTGCTACGGATTCATCGGCAATCGGATGCTGATGCCGCGCCAGGTCCAGGCCAACCGGCTGCTGCTCGAGGGCGCGACTCCCGAGCAGATCGACCGGGTCCATGTCGAGTTCGGGATGCCCATGGGCCCGTTCCAGATGGCGGATCTCGCCGGAGTCGATATCGGCTGGCACCGCGATCCCAACCGGATCGAGAATGTCCGCGACAAGCTCGCCGCGCTCGGCCGCTGGGGCCAGAAGAAGGGCGCCGGCTATTATGATTATGACGAGCAGCGCAGGCCGAGCCCGTCACCCGTTGTCGCCGACGCGATCGAGGAATTCCGGGTCAAGGAAGGGGTCGAGAAGCGCGAAATCTCCGACCAGGAGATCGTCGAGCGAACACTCTACACGATGATCAACGAGGGCGCGAAGATCCTCGAGGAAGGCATGGCCCAACGCGCCTCGGACGAGGACGTGGTCTGGGTCTATGGTTATGGCTGGCCCGTCTATAGGGGGGGCCCGATGTTCTGGGCCGACACGGAGGGCCTCCCGAAGATCGTCGAGGGCCTGCGCCGCCAGCAGGAGCGGTTAGGCCCCGACTTTTCGCTTTCGGAGCTGCTCGTTCGCAAGGCCGAAGCAGGCGAAAGGATCAGCCGTTGAAAGAGCGGGGCCCGCCGGTTCGGCGGCGGGCCCCCTCTTCAGCTCAGCAATAGCGCGCGCGGACCCAGCGGCGATAATAGCCGTCCCAGACCCGGCGGGTCGTGCAGGGCCGGTTATAGGCATATCCGTCATAGCCGCGCCCGTAGGAGCCGCCATAATAGCCGCGGTCGTAATAGCCGCTATTGTAATAGCCGCCGTCATTGTAGCCGTTGCCGTAATAGCGATCGTCATAATAATTGTTGCCGTAATAGCCGCGGTTTCGGCTGCTCGAGGCGATCGCAGCGCCGACCCCGAGGCCGAGTATTCCAGCTCCGATCGCCACGGCCGCGTCGTCGCCATGATGGCGGCGATATCTTTGTGCGTCGGCCGGAGCCGCGCTCAGTGCGACCGTCGAAGCGAGAACGACGCCCGCTATGCTTTTCCCGATGATGCTACGCATGTTGGTTACTCCTGGTCTGCCGACCCGCATGACCAACAAACGCATCAGGGCGCCGGTCGTTCTTCGATCCGGCTCGGGTGGAAGGGAGTCCGGCACGGTTTGTCGCGATTGCGGGGCGATTTGTCGTCGGCGGGGGCCACGGGGCCGCAGCACGTGGTGGGGGGCCACGCCCCATAACGCGCATCCTCAGTACGAAGGCGCTTCGCGCCGCCCCTCCACCAGCCGGCGCTGCGCACCGGCCTGTCCCCCTCCCTGGAAATCCAGGGGAGGATTTATTCGGGCCCCTTGCCTTCCGTCCGGGCGAGGAGGTCGATCAGTTCCTGCCGCCAGAATTTCGCCCAGGTGTGGGTGCCGTGGCCGCGCGTGTCGCTGGTCGCCCTGACCAATATGTAGCGCGCCGTCTTCATCCGCCGCGCCGCCTCCTCGGCGATGCCGTAATCGGGCGGGTTGATGAAATCGTCGCCGGAATTGATCCAGGCGATCGGCGCGGTGATGCGGTCGAGCTTCGGCCAGGGATTGTAGGTCCGCGAGGCGTCGAGCTGGTAGATGAGGTCGTTTGCGTCGCGGGTGGGTATGTCATGGTCGATCCGGTCGACGATATAGGCGTCCGCGGCTTCGCGGGTCGGATAGGCCTTTTGCAGATAGAGCGGGGCGAAACCGGCGACCTGGAGCAGGCTTGCAGCGGTGCGAACGCCCTGGAGCGGCTCGCTGCGATATTCGCCGCCGTTCCAGGCTGGATCCTGGCGGATGCCTTCGATCGCGGCCTTGCGCCACATCCGGTTATGCCCGGCGATCTCGACCGGGAGGCAGGCCATCGGCATGATCGCCCGAGCGAAATCGGGGTGGGCCTCGGCCCACACGAAGCCGTGCATGCAGCCCATCGACGTGCCCATCAGCAGACGCAGGCTTTTCACCCCGAGCGTCTCGACCAGCATCCGCCGCTGCGCTTCGACCATGTCGTCATAATCGTAGCGCGGAAAATGCATGTGCAGGCCGTCGCTCGGCTTGGACGATCTGCCATGGCCGATCGCATCCGGGAGGATGATGAAATAAGACCGGATGTCGAGCGGCTGGCCGGGTCCGTAGAGCTCGTCGGCGAATTGCGGAGCGAGGAACTGGCGGCCGGTGCCGCCGGTGCCGTGGAGGATCATCACCGCATTGACGATCGCTCCGCTCGAATCCCGGCGCGGCGTGCCGAGCGTCGCGTAATGGATCCTGAGGCTGGGCAAATGCTCGCCGGAAGCGAAGCGGAAGTCGCGCAGCTCGGAATCGCCTTCCTTGAGCTGGGCGGCGTAGCGGCCCTGGGATTGGGACGGTGCGGCCACCGGATTCTGCGCGAGGGCGGCCGGGGCCGCAAACAAAGTCGTGACGGCGGTCAGCCAGTGAGCGATTCGCAATCCGTGTCTCCCGCCATGGAGGTCAAGCCTCCTCGTGCGGGACTATTCGGCGCTGGGGACGGCCCGGGCAAGATGCCTCGGGCGGCAAGCTCAATGTTCCGGGTCGATCATCTTCAGTTCGGTCATCGACAGGCGCTGGAAACGCGACGCCCAGGGCGAATCCGAACGCGTTTCGGTCTCCAGATAGGCCGGCTTGAGCATCTCCGCAGGCGCCTCGGTGTCGGTGCGCGCCGGCGCCAGAGTGTCGAGGTCGAACGGTTCGAAGAAGCGCAGGCCGAGCTGGCCGTCCTCGGCCCAGCGGACCTCGGCCATCTGCCAGCCGGCATCGCCGAGATCGAGTTCGACTTCGGCGCCAGGCCACAGGGTGCGACCGCCTTCGACATTGGCGCCGCCTTCGGAAATATTGCGGATTCGCACCGGAATCGTGATCCCGCTCCAGTAGAGCGTGCCCTTGCGGATCAGCTTCTGGCGTTCCTCGCGCTCGGCCTTGGCCCTTTCCTCGTCGGTACGGTCGTCCGGGGTGCCGGGCACCGCACGGCGGTCCGGGGCCTGGCGATGGGGCTTGCTGCAGTCCCAGATGATCGTCTCGTCGACGAACTCGAGACCGATCCGGCCCTCCCTCATCCAGCGGACGAGGCAGCGGGTGCGGTTCTGCTCGGAGAACTGGACCTCGATCGCCTCGCCGATGCGAGGATCGATATCGCTCTCGATCATCGCCCCGCGCGAGGACACGTTGATCACGCTGACCTCATGCTTGCGCCGGCGGAAGACGACGGTCGAGCTCTGGACGAGATCGCGAACTCGGTCCTCGCCGCGCTGGTTGGTGGTGCGTGTTTCCTCGCGCTTGACCTTGATCTTGGTCAGGCCAAGGCTGGCGGCGCTGCCGCTGCCGGCTTTCTTGCGGGTGACAAGCGACGGCTTGCCCTCGCCGGAAAGGATCGATGATCTGATCTCGTGCATTGGATCCTCGCGGAACTCGTCTGTCGCCGTTCTACCAGAGAAATGCTTACCGAATTGCTAGCCTAACCGTGAAAGCCGAACGCAAAGCCTCCACCGAACAGCCTGGCCTGTTCGAAACCATGCCGGACTGGCCGGAAGGACTGGTCTATCGCGACGATGTGCTTTCGCCCGACGAGGAATCGAGGCTGGCCGAGCGGCTGGGCGAGCTGCCCTTCCAGGCTTTCCAGTTCCACGGCTTCGAGGGCAATCGCCGCACCGTCTCGTTCGGGCTTCACTACGCGTTCGACGGCAGTGGGCTGAGGGCAGCCGAGCCGGTTCCCGGCTGGCTCCACCCGGTCCGCGCCAAGGCGGCGGAAGTGTCCGGGCTGCCGCCGGAAGCGCTCGAACATGTGCTGGTCGTCGAATATGGGCCCGGTGCCGGGATCGGCTGGCACCGCGACCGGTCGGTATTCGGCGACGTCGTCGGGCTCTCCCTGCTCGCGCCGGCGCGTCTCCGCTTCCGGCGAAAGACCGGCGACCGGTGGGAGCGCAAGGCGGTGATGGTCGCGCCGCGATCGGCCTATGTCCTGCGTGGGCCGGCGCGAAGCGAATGGGAGCATAGCATCACCCCCATGGAGGTGCTGCGCTACTCGCTGACGTTCCGGACGCTGCGGGTTCCTCCCCGGGACGGGGAGATCGATCAGCTGTAGAAGATGTGAAGGCCGATGGTTGCGGCCTTGGTGAGGCGAGTGCCCCACCCCGGCGAGACATAGGCGGCATGGTACCAGAGGACATTGGTCGGGATGCTGGTCGCAAGGCGCTCGCGCGCGATCTCGGCGATGGCGATGGCGCGGTGCCAGGCGTCGCAATTGCGATTGGCCGTCGGGATCCGGCCGCGGCGGACGAAGGAGAATTGGGCGGGCTGGGTGAC
>JAQGLD010000053.1 GCA_028293055.1 Alphaproteobacteria bacterium | reverse complement strand
GCGATGGGCGCGACTTTGGCCTTCTTCGGCGGAGCGGTGCCGGCGCCGTCGCGGATCTCGGCGCTGTTCGCGATGGTGCTGGCCATCACCGCTGCGATCATCGCGACCATCCAGGCGCTCGCCCGCTCGCGCCATCCGTCGCGCGCTCCGGCGGGCGAGAGCGAGGCGGCGGTTCCGTCGGTGGAGCCCGCGGCAATCCCCGAGCCGATCGCGTCCGGCAACGACGAGCCGCCGGTCGCGGCGCCCGCAGGCCCGCGCCTGCTCGACCGGCTCCCGGCCCGCCTGCGCGGCGCCGAGCTCCACGCCCTCCAGGCCGAGGACCATTATCTTCGGGTCCATACTTCGGCGGGATCCGACCTCATCCTGCTGCGGATGGCCGACGCGCTCGGGGAGCTCGACGGGGTGGCAGGCGCGCGCACCCATCGCTCCTGGTGGGTGGCGCGGTCGGCGATCGACAGCGTCCGGCGCGGCAATGGGCGGGCGGAGCTGACGCTGAAGGGGGACATCGTCGCTCCGGTGAGCCGATCCTATCTGCCGGCGCTGCAACAAGCGGGGTGGTTCGGCTGAGCCGGGAAGGGGTGGAGTGGGCGAATTTAGTATAGTGTCCCCGCATTAGGGGGCGGAAATTTCTCAGCAAGATCAAGCTTCACCGCGCGGGGCACCGGCGCTAGCGTCGCCGCACTTTCGAAAGGAAATCCATGCGCAAATCCCACTGGCTGCGGGCGACCGCCGCCACCCTCGCCTTCGCTTTGCCCTTGCTCGCTCCCGCCGGCGCGCAGGCCCCCAACGCCCCCTCACCCGCCGCCAGCGAGGATTCCCGGCTCTACGCCTTCCTCGACTCCGAATTCGCGCAGGACCTGCGCGACCGGCCGCAGACCGCGACGCAGCTGGGGATGAAGGAGGGGATGGACCGGCTCGACGATATCAGCGACGCGGCGCAGCTGCGGCGGCTGGAATGGCGGCGGGGAAGCGTCGCGCGGATGAAGGCGGGGTTCGACCGCGCCAAGCTGTCGCCGACCGCGCAGACCAATTACGACATCTGGGCGCTCGAGCTCGATCGCGCCGAGCTCGCCTACCGCTACCGGCAATATGCGCCGCCTTTCTATTCCTTCCTCTATTCTGCGCATTCGCGGCTGCCCGACTTCATGATCAACACCCACAATGTCCAGGACGCGTCCGACATGCGCGCTTACGCCGCTCGGCTGCGCGCGATTCCGGCGGTGGTCGACACCGCGATCGCGCAGAGCCGCGCCTCGGACGCCGCCGGGGTGCATGCGCCGAAATTCCAGATCGAGCGGATCATCGCCGGGAGCCGGGCGATCGTCAGCGGGGCGCCGTTCGATTCCGGTCCGCCCTCCCCCCTCTGGGCCGATGCGCAGGCCAAGGTCCTGAAGCTGAGGGCCGGCGGCAAGGTGAGCGACGTGGAGGGCGCCGGCCTGCTCGCCGACACGCGCGACGCCCTGCTGACGATCAAGCCCGCCTATGAACGGGTGATCGCCTGGGCACAGAGCGAGCTGCCGACCGCGCCGAGCGGGCGCGTCGGGGCCATCTCTCTGCCGGGCGGCGCCGCCTGGTACGCTGCGGCGCTCAAGCTCAACACCACCACCGATCTCAGCGCCGCGCAGATCCATGCCATCGGCCTCAAGGAGGTGATCCGGATCCAGGCCGAGCAGGACAGGCTGGCGCGGGCCGCTGGATCGAAGGACCGGCTGGCTTTCTATGCCGAGCTGGAACGGCGCAACCCGCCGCAGCCCTGGACCGAGGCCACTCGCGCCGACTATCTCGCCAAGGCCAATGCAGTGATCGCGCGCAACCGCAGCCTGGTGCCGAACTATTTCGGGCTGCTTCCGGTCAACCGGATCGAGGTGGTGCGCGAGCCGAGTTTCAGCGAGGTCGCCGGCGGCGCCGCCCATGCCGCTCCTCCGAGCCCGGACGGGGCGCGGCCGGGCCGGGTCTATGTCCACCTGCTCGGCGAGACCAGCGATCCCTCGCCGGACGCGGTGGTCGATTTGATGTGCCACGAAGGCGTGCCGGGCCATGTCATGCAGGGCGACATCCAGGTCCGCCAGAAGAGCGGCCCGAAATTCCGCGGGTCGACCCGCTATGTCGCGTTCAGCGAGGGCTGGGGGCTCTATGCCGAGGCCTTGTGCAAGGAAATGGGCGCCTATCCCGACGCGGCGAGCGATTTCATGCGGCTCGACGCGGAGCTGTTCCGGGCAGCGCGGCTGGTGGTCGACACCGGCATCCACGCCGAAGGCTGGAGCGAGGACAAGGCCGTCGCCTACATGATCGAGACCGGCCGCGCCTCGCCCGACCAGGCGCGATCGGAGGTTCGCCGCTACATCACGCTGCCGGGGCAGGCGACCGGGTACAAGATCGGCATGCTCAAGATCATGGAGCTGCGGCGGAGGGCGGAAGCCGCGCTCGGGCCGAAATTCGACATCAAGGAATTTCACGACCTGCTGATCGGGTCCGGATCCCTGCCGCTGTCGATTTTGGAGCGGCAGGTGGATGGCTGGATCGCGGCACGCAAGGGGGCCTAAGGAGCACCTGTCCGGCGAAATGAGTCGGTGCGGTCCGTATCGAGCGCTCAGAGCTCGCAGGCGACCAGCGCGATAACCTCTCCGTCGCGCATCGAGTCCGCGTGGCGGAGATAGAGCTCGGCGGCCTCAGGCGGCGCCG
>JAQGLD010000424.1 GCA_028293055.1 Alphaproteobacteria bacterium | reverse complement strand
GGAACGATACCACCCGGTCGGGCTCGGAGATGCGGCGGAGGATCTGCCAGCGGTGATATTCCTCCTTGTCGGCGATGAACTCGAATATGTCCTGGGCAACCTCGGTGACCGCCTGGACGAATTCGGGCTGGCCCGGATTGCGCCGCTTCACGCCGGCGATGAACTCGTCGAGGTCGACATGCTCGGCGTCCGCCATGGTCACTCCCCCCCTGTCGTCTCGGCATTCGACCAACGCGGCCGTCAGAGCATCGTGCGGAAAAGTGGCTGCCGGTTTTTCCGCGAACAACGATGCGAAAACAAAAATCTAGCGCATCGGCACCGGATTTGCCGCGGGCCAGCCAGTGTCGCCGACCCGCTTGAGGTTCATCTCGAAGATCTGGAGGGGCGGGGCCTGGCCTGCGACTCGTTCCCCGATCTCGCGCCAGCGGCCCTCGCCGATCGTCGCGGTGTAGCGGATGATCGCGCCCGGCCCCGAAGGCACTTCCCAGACATAGCCTGTGGGGGTGACCCGGAATGGAAAATCGCCGCCATAACCCTGGGCGTAGGCGTGCAGGACATAGGCCTGGGTGGCGGGATTGAACGAGATGGTGCCGAAGGCGTTGAAGCCGACGCTCCCGTCGGGAAGGTAACCGCGACCCTCGAGCACCTTTACCGTGCCGTCGAGGAAGGGGCCGATGCGCTCCGCCTGGGTGACTTCCTTCCGGCCGGTCGGAGTGATCGACCAGGCCGGGCCCCGCCATATTCCATCCATGAAGGCGAGCTTGGCCAGAGCGGCGCGCTCGGCGGCGAGCAGTGCATCCGAATTGGGCGGAACCTGGGCCGAGAGCGGCGAAGCGACCAGCAGCAGGCCGGCGGTTGCAAGAATCGAATATTGCATAATTCACCCCCCGATGGAGGGTGCGCCCGCCGACGAGCTTTCGTCAAGCGCGGTCGAGTATCGCCTCGATCGAGGCTTCGACCTTTTCGATCGGAGCCATGCCGTCGACCCAGCTGACCAGGCCCTTGGCCTCGTAGAAGGGCAGGATCGGAGCCGTCTTGGCGTGATATTCGGCGAGACGGTTGCGCACCGTCTGCTCATTGTCGTCGGGGCGGCGCTTGAACTCGGTCGAGCCGCAGACGTCGCATATGCCCTGGTTCGACGGCTGCTTGTAGCGGTCGTGATAGCCGGCGCCGCAGCTCGCACACGAATATCGCCCGGTGATTCGATCGACGAGCGCGTCCTCGTCCACGTCGAGCCCGATGACATGGTCGAGCTCCATGCCCTTGCCTGCGAGCAAGGCCTCCAGCGCTTCCGCCTGGGCCGCGGTGCGCGGATAACCATCGAGGATGAAGCCCCTCTTCACATCGTCCTGGTCGAGCCGGTCGGAGAGGATGCCGTTGACGATCTCGTCGGAGACGAGATCGCCCGCATCCATCACCGCTTTCGCCTGGAGGCCGACCTGAGTCTTGGCGGCGACCGCGGCGCGGAGCATGTCGCCGGTCGAAAGCTGGACCATGTGCCGCTCCTGCTCGAGCCGCGCTGCCTGTGTGCCCTTACCCGCCCCCGGTGGGCCCAACAGGATGATGTTCACCTTCTAATGCCCCCCTTGAGCTTCGCCTTCTTGATCAGGTCGCCATATTGGTGGGCGATCAGATGGCTCTGGATCTGGGTCACCGTATCCATCGTCACGTTGACCACGATCAGCAGGCTGGTGCCGCCGAGCCGGAAGTTGATCCCCGCCTTGGCGATCAGGAATTCCGGCACCAGGCAGATGATCGTCAGATAGGCTGCGCCGACCACGGTGATCCGGGTCAGCACATAATCGAGATATTCCTCGGTGCGCTTGCCCGGCCGGATGCCGGGGATGAAGCCGCCATAGCGCTTCAGATTCTCGGCCGTCTCCTCGGGATTGAACACCACTGCCGTGTAGAAGAAGCAGAAGAAGATGATCCCGCCCGCATAGAGCGCCATGTAGAGCGGAGCGCCATGCTGGAGCCACTGGGTGATGGTGATGATGAGATCGCCCCAGCGGCTCTCGCCCTGCACCCGGTTTCCGGCGAATTGCGCGATGGTCAGCGGCATCAGCAGCAGCGACGAGGCGAAGATCGGCGGGATGACGCCTGCGGTGTTGATCTTGAGCGGAAGGTGCGAGCGCTCGGCCTGCATCTGCCCGCGCGCGGTCTGCCGCTTGGGATATTGAATCAGCACCCGGCGCTGCGCTCGCTCCATGAAGCAGATGCCGAGCACCAAAGCAGCGGTGAGCAGGAGGATCGCGATGATCTCGAATGCCGGCATCGTGCCGGTGCGGCCACCCTCGAAGATCTGGCTGAGGCTGGTCGGAAGCTGGGCCACGATTCCGGCCATGATGATCAGCGAGACTCCGTTGCCGATGCCGCGGCTGGTGATCTGCTCGCCCAGCCACATCAGGAACATGGTTCCGCCGATCAGGGTGATCACGGTGCTCAGCCGGAAGGCGAGGCCCGGATCGATGACCGCGGAGCCGGTGCTGCCCTGCCCCCAGCCCTCGAGCCCGACCGAGATGAAATAGCCCTGGATCGCGCACAGGAAGACGGTTCCGTAGCGCGTATACTGGTTGAGCTTCTTGCGCCCGGTCTCGCCTTCCTTCTTGAGGGCGCCGAGCGTCGGCGACATCGAGGTGGCGAGCTGAACCACGATCGAGGCGGTGATGTAGGGCATCACGCCGACCGCGATGATGCTCATCCGCTGCAGGCTGCCGCCGGAGAACATGTTGAAGAAGTCGAGCACTCCGCCCTTGGTCGTGTCGAACAGGGCCTGGAGCGAGCGCGGATCGATCCCTGGCAGCGGCACGAAGGAGAGCAGCCGGAAGACGATCAGCGCGCCGAGCGTGAACCACAGGCGCTTCTTGAGGTCGGTCGCCTTGGCGAAGTTCGCCAGGCTGATATTGGCTGCCATTTGCTCGGCTGCGGATGCCATGAATTTCGGTCCCGATGTAGATACGGCGGAGGGTGATAAAATCGCCCCCCGCCGCCTGATATAGTGAACGGTCGCTGCTTGTCAGCCTCGAACCGTGAAAGAGGCAGGTTTCAGGCCCCGGTCGTCCCGGACGCGCCCTTGTCGGAAGCGCCCTTCTTGTCGGCCTTGTCCGAGGCGATCTTGTCGAGGCGGGCCTTGCGGACCGTGCCCTTCTTGGCCTTGGCCTTGTCGGCCGCGAGGATGACCTCGATCACCTCGACCGAGCCGCCGGCGGCTTCGATCGCCTCGCGGGCACCGGCGGAGACTCCGGCGACGCGGAACGCGAGCTTGGCCGAAAGGCTGCCCTTGCCGAGCAGACGGACTCCGTCCTTGCCGCCGCGGGCAAGACCGGCGGCCTTGAGCGCTGCGTGATCGAGCGTGCCGTCGGCGCTGAGCTTGCCGGCGTCGAGCGCCTTCTGGATCGCGCCGATATTCACCTCGGCATGATCCTTGGCGAAGATGTTGTTGAAGCCGCGCTTCGGCAGCCGCATGTGGAGCGGCATCTGGCCGCCCTCGAAGCCGGCGATGGACACGCCCGAGCGCGACTTGGCGCCCTTCTGACCGCGGCCTGCGGTCTTGCCGAGGCCGGAACCGATACCGCGGCCGACCCGGACGCGGCTCTTGCGCGCGCCCTTATTGTCTCTGATGTCGTTGAGTTTCATGTCGTGCACTCGCTTTCGCTTTTGTCGCGCGGGTCCCGGCGAGCCGGGACCTAATTCGTCATCCCGGCGAAGGCCGGGACCTCGTGGAGACTCGCCGTGTCGTTACGCCCAGGGGGTCTCCCTGAGGTCCCGGCCTTCGCCGGGATGACGGGCGTTTCTCCGGATCTACTCCGCCACATCCACCATATGATGTACCTTGCGGATCATGCCGCGCACCTCGGGGGTGTCGTTCAGCTCGACCGTCTTGTGCATCTTGTT
>JAQGLD010000640.1 GCA_028293055.1 Alphaproteobacteria bacterium | reverse complement strand
CGCCGAAAAGGGTCCGGACTTCACCGATTACCGGCCGATCCCCTACACCCTGCTGGGCGGCCGGTTGCTCGAAATCCCGCTCAGCGCAGTCTATCTCGGCCGTTTCCCGGGCTCGACGCGGATGCAGCGGCAGCTGGCCCGGATCGGCCTTGCGAAACGCGCTGCGCTGACCCCGGAAGGCACCAGCCTGGCCGATGCCAAGGCGGCGGTCGATGCCCTCCTGGCCGAGGATGTCCGCCTGTTCAGCCTGTCATTCCATTCGCCTTCGCTGGCGCCCGGCAACACGCCATTCGTGCGGTCGCAATCCGATCTGGACGGCTTCCATGGGTGGTGGGAGGGAATGCTCGATCATTTGGCGAAGCGTGGTATCGCACCGGCCTCGATCGACGAGATCGCCGCCGCCGCACGACCGGCATAGGGGCGCCAGGCACCGGCATCGGCGAGGACGCTGCCGTACAATTCGGCATAAGCTGCGATCATCGGTCCGTCCTGATAGTCGCTGCGCGCCTTGCAGGCATTGCTTCGGCCGAGCCGGGTACGCAGCGCCTCCTCGTCGACGAGCCGCGCGAGCGCGTGGCCGAAACCGGCTTCGTCGCAACGATCGACGATCCCGCCGCGATTTTCGCGCGAGACCATCGCGGCGATGTCGCCGACATCGGTGGCCACGATCGGCAATCCGGCCGCCATCGCCTCGACCACGACGATCGGGAATTGCTCGCTGTCGGAAGAGAGCGCGAAGATGTCGAAATGCGACAGGATCCGATCGGCGCGCGGCAGGAAGCCGCCGAAGATCACGCGATCGGCGACTCCGCAGGCCTCTGCCTCTGCGCGCAGTCCGGCCTCTTCCGGGCCTTCGCCGACGATGACCAGCCGAGCGTTTCGGGTCCCGAGCGACGCGAAGGCGCGGATCAGGCGGCGCTGGTTCTTGACCGCCCGCAAGCCGGCGACCGTCCCGATGAGTATTTCGCCGGGGCGCCGCTGAAGGCCCGAAATGGGATCGGGACCGCCGCAATCGCCCGGCACCATCGCCACTCCGTTCGCGATCCGCGAGATTCGCGAGGCCGGCTGCCCCCAGCGGGACTCCGCGATCCGGGCAAGGCCGTGAGACGGAACGACGAGCCGGTCGGCGGCCCGCAGCGCGATCCGGCGATGGAGGTTGCGCCAAGGCTTCAGCCCGCCGGCCTCGTCGGCGTTGAAGCCGTCCTCGTGGTGGACGATGGGCGGCCCGCCGAAGGCGAGCTTCGCGAGGAGCACATTGGCCGATCCCCGATTATAGGTCAGCACCAGATCGAAGCGCCGCAGATAGCGCGCCAGCCGGTACAATCGCGCCGGAGTGGGAAGGCCGCCGATCGGCGGCGCATCGGCGGGAAAGCTGTGGCGGACCTGCGGATCGATCCAGATCCTCGCCGCGGTCCGGGTCGGCCTGGCGCTGAGGATGACATGCTCCGCCGCTGGGCCGAACCCGTTCATCAGCCGCGTGGTCCGCGCCTCCTTGCCGCCGCAGTCGAAAGCCGGATGGGCGTGCACGATCCGGACCGGCCGGTTCGAGACCAAGGCGGCCGTTTCGGCGCCGAGCCCGAAATGCGCGTTCATTCCGCCCTGAACCCGGCAAGCGACAATGCCCCCGGCGCCAGCCGGGTCCACGCCTTGAGCATCACTGCATAGACTGCGAGCCCGGCGGCGAGCGGAAGCGCCGCGACCAGGCTGGTCAGCCCAGGATCCAGCAGCCTGGCGACCGCGACGACGCCGACGCTTCCCACCGCAGCGCAGGCGAACAGCCCGCCATTATAGCGAAGCGGGATTCGGATGCCGAAGCCTTCGTGCAGCATGAACCGGCGAAGCAAGGCGGTCGCCACATTGGCGAGGACCGCCGCCGCCGCAGCGCCCTCGATGCCGAGCGACGGAGTCAGCGCGAAGGCGGCAGCGACATTGATCGCGATCCCGGCGCCGGTCAAAGCGAGCGTCAGCGAAGGCCGACGGTAGAGGAGAATGAGGTCGGTCAGGCCGAGCGCGCTCTGGATCGCTTCGGCGAGCGCGAGCAGGACCATCGCGACATAGCCGGCCGCGAATTCCGGCCCGATCCAGCCGAGCAGCTGGCGCCCGATTCCGATCAGGGCGATCAGCAAGGCGAGCTGGATGGAGAGGATCAGCCTTGCCGCCGATGCGGTGGCCGCCCCGGTCGCGATCGCCCCGTCCGACTGAAGCGTCCTGGCGATCAGCGGCGTGAGCAGCCCGTCGAAGCTCTGGCGAACCTGGCGGATCGGCGTTCGTCCCTGCCGCGCCATGCCATAGATTCCGGCCGCGGCCTCGCCGAGCAGGGCGCCGACCAGATAGAGGTCGATCCGCCCGAACAAGGCGTTGATTGTATCGCTGAACGTCGCCGCTCCAGTCGTGCGGAAGGCATGGATCAATGCGCCGGGCGACGTGCGATAGTCGCGAAGCTGGAACGATCCGAAGCTTCGCCTCAGGCCGAACACGGCATAAGCCAGGGCCGCCAGCGTACCGCCCCAATAGCTGAGCGGGAGCCCGATCGCGACGAAGCCAAAGGCATAAGCGGCGACCGCCACGGCGAGGCCCGCATAGGGCTCGACGATGCTGCGCGCGGTCACCTCATAGCGTATCTTGCGCTGCCAGCGGGTCGCGGCCAGGATCAGGTCGAGCAGGGCCTGGCCGGCGATCATCGGCGCGACGATCGCAAGCGCGGGCCCGGTGGCGCCCGATTGCAGCAGCGCCGGCGCAAGTCCGACGATCGTCATGATGATCGCTGCGAGGAGCAGGCTGGCGGCGGCGACCAGCAATGCGCAATCGAGAACGATGTGGATCGCCGGGCGATCGTCGGGGCGCTCGTCGAGCAGCTTGAAGAGCATTCGCTTCATGCCGAGCCCGCCGGCCGACACCGCAAGCTCGACGACCGCGACCGCAAGGCCGAAGGCGCCGAACAGGGTGACCCCGAACAGCCTGCCCGCCACCCAGAGGAAGAGCAGACGAGCGCCCAGCCGGATGCCGAAGCCCAAAGCCGTCGATATCGAGCCTTGCACTATCATCCGACGCCCGGCGTCGGTATCCTTCGTCATTCGGAAACAGACTTCGTCAAAGCCGCATCTTCCCCATCCGCCCGGTGGGCGGCGGCCTTCCGGGCTCACCCGGTGGCCGCCGCCGGAAGCCTCCCCCAAGGCGTCCTGTCGGAGTAACGACGCGGCTGCGCCAAACCCGGACACGCCGCATTTGCTCCGGCCCGTCGAGGCCTCGCATTGCCGCCGCGAGGCGAGCGCCTCGCGAGGTTTGCGGAAGGTGAAATGGGCTGCCACATAGCGGCGACTTCACCAGGATCCGCGGGGACGATGAGCGAGCAAGGCCTGAAAGCCGTCTTCAGCGAGGTAAGACCGATGCTGTTGCGTCTGCTCGTCGCGAGGCTCGGCGACCGCGAGGAAGCGGAGGACGCTCTCCAGGACCTGTGGCTGAGGATCGACCAGCTCGGCGATCGGCCGATCGACCATGGCGCCGCCTTCCTCTATCGCGCGGCCGCCAATCTCGCGACCGATCGGCGGATCGCGAGCCTGCGCCGCAGCGCGCGCGAGACCGGATGGCTCGAGCTTCAGCCGCGCGGCGACGAATATCCCGATGCAGAGCGCGCGATCATCGCCAGCGACCGGCTGCGGAGGGTCGAGGCAGCGATCGCGCGGATGCCGGAGCGCATGCGAACGGCGCTTCTGATGTTCCGCTTCGAAGGCAAGAAGCAGCGCGAAATCGCCGAGCATCTCGGGATCACGGTGAGCGGAGTCGAGAAGCTCCTGCATCGCGCCTATCGTCAAATCGACGAGACTGGTGATAATCGAGGTGCGGAAGTCGAGCGTCAGCATCGTATAGAAGATGAAGGGGCCGCGAATGATGCGTGACGACGATCCTGAAATCATCGGCCCTGAAATCATCGGCCAGGCGATCCGGTGGCATGTCCGCCAGGCCGAAATGGACGATGAAGCCTGGAGCGGCTTCGTCGCATGGCTCGAGCAGCACCCCGCCCATGCGCGCGCTTATGATCGGATCGCAGCTACGGACCGGCTGCTGGTCGCACCCGAGAGCGTGGCAGCGCCGGCCAATGACGATCGGCCGGTCCGGCGGCGCTGGCTGTTCCCGGTCGGAGGCGCGATGGCCGCCGCGATCGCGCTCGCCTTGGCCCTGCCGATGATCCGGCAGCCGGCCGCCCAGACCTATCTCGTCAAGACCGAGCCGGGCCAGCGCAGGACCGTGCGGCTCGCCGGGGGAAGCAGCATCGACCTGAGCGGCGCAACCCGGCTCCGGCTCGACCGGTCCGATCCGAGATTCGCTTCCCTGGAGGCCGGCGAAGCCCTGTTCACGATTCGCCACGACGCGGCCCATCCCTTCACGGTTCGCTCGGGCGATCTCACGATCCGCGATCTCGGCACCGTGTTCAACCTGATGCGCTCGGGCGCGAGGCTCGATGTCCAGCTCTCCGAAGGCTCGGCCCTGTTCGAGCCGGGCCCGCAGGCGGTCAGACTCCAGCCCGGCGACGGCCTGGTCGTGCGCGAGGATCTTCGGCGGATCACCAAGGCCCGAATTCCGGTCGAATCGATCGGCGCCTGGCGAAGCGGCTTGTTGCGGTTCCAGGACGACAGGCTCCCGGCGGTCACCGAGGCCATACGCCGCGCCTACGGGACGATCGTGGTGCTGGAAGGCGACTTGCCGACACGTTCCTTTACCGGCAGTGTCCGCTTCGTCGGCGCTGCCGACAGGGATATCCCGCATCTGGCCGCGGTGATTGGAGTGCAATGGCGGCGTCAGGGTGATCAATGGATTCTCGCGCCGCGGTCTTTCCGCCAGCTTTAGGCTTTGCCTCTCGCTGGCTTCGCTGACGGCGGCCATGCCTGGGACGGCCCAGGCCCGGCAGCTCTCCCAGATCTCGATCCCGGCGACGACGCTCGATGCGGCGCTGATCATCCTCGCGCGCGAGACCCAAATCGATGTCGGCAGCACCGAGCCCGGCCTTCGCACCGTCCGCACGCCCGCCGTCAAAGGGAGGATGAGCGCCGGCGAAGCATTGAAGCGACTGCTCCGCGCGACTTCGTACCGGGCGATAGAAGTCGACCCGCGCAGCTTTCGAATCGTCCGCTCGCTTCGCCGCCCGCAGCCTCCTGCCCAGGCCCGCGCTCCGCGGCCGTCGCCCCCAGCGACCCTGCCCGCAAGGCCGGCGTCCGAGGACATCGTGGTGACCGGAAGCAAGCAGCGGGTGAAGCTGCTTCGCTATCCCGGCAGCGTCACCATCACCCGGGCGAGCCCTCCGCCAGTGGCGGACAAGGCATCGGACATGAGCGAGATCGCGCGGACCATGCCGGTACTCCAGCACACCGCGCTCGGTGCCGGCCGCAACAAGGTGTTCATCCGCGGGATCGCGGACAGCAGCTTCAACGGCGCCGCCCAGTCGACCGCGAGCACCTATTTCGACGACATCCAATTGGCCTATTCCGGCGCCGAGCCCGGGCTCAAGCTCTACGACATTGCCGAAATCGACGTGATGGAAGGGCCGCAAGGGACGCTCTACGGGTCCGGCTCGATCGGCGGGATCATCCGGCTGACCTCCAACCCGGTCGACCTGAACAGCCTGGGCGGATCGCTGGCCGGAGGCGCGACGCTGACCGCGGCAGGCAATCCCGGCGCCGATCTGGCCGGTGTCGTCAACATGCCGATCGTGGCGGGCTCGCTCGGGGCTCGGCTGGTGGCCTATCGGATCGTCGACGGCGGCTATATCGACGATCCGGAGCGCGGCGCCCGGCACGTCAATCGCACGAGCACTTCGGGAGGCAGGATAAGGCTGCGCGCCAGCCCCGGCGACGGCTGGGACATCGATCTTGGCGGAGTCGGCCAGACCATCGACGCGCGCGATTCGCAATATGCGATGCGCAGCGTCGGCCCCCTGTCGCGGCGGTCCGCGCTCGCCCAGCCGTTCCACAACAGCGTCGCGCTCGGCCGCCTGCAGGTCACCAAGGACTGGGGCGACGGCCTTCGACTGATCTCGGCCAGCAGCATCGTCGGCTATCGCACCGACGACGTCTTCGATGCCTCTCCGCCAGGCCCGAACGGAATTCCGCTTTACCGGGTGGCCTATCATGTGCGCGGCGCGAAGCGGCTGCTGACCCATGAGACGCGGCTGTCGCGCTCCCTGCCCGACGGCGGTTCGTGGGTGGCCGGCTTCACCCTGCTCGAGGATCGCGACCGGCTGTCGCGCGAGCTCGGCTCGCCCGACAATGAGACGAGCATCATCGGAGTGACCAATCTGACCCGCAGCGCCTCGCTGTTCGGCGAATGGACCGCCGCTTTGTCCCCGAAATTCGCGGCGACGCTCGGCGCTCGGGTGACCAGCGCGCGCACCGACGGAGAGCCTTCGACCCAGCCGCGCGACGACCGCTTCGTGCGCGGCCGCTCGACCCGGCGAGTCGATCCGACCATCGCTTTCTCGTGGCTGCTCCAGCCCAGGCTGGCCCTGTTCGGGCGCTATCAATCGGGCTTCCGAACCGGCGGCCTGGCGGTGGCCAAGGGTGTCGGACGAGTCGCGGATTTCCATTCCGACGCGATCTCCGTGGAGGAACTGGGATTGCGACGATTGCGCGGCGGGCCGACCGGGCTCGCATTTTCGACGAGCGTCTCGCTAGCCCGCTGGACCGGAATCCAGGCCGATCTGGTCAATTCGCGCGGGCTGCCATACACCGCCAATATCGGCGACGCCCATATCGAGGCGATCGAGGCGACCGGCGACTGGATTCCGGTCGAGGGCCTTCGGCTGGTCGGTTCGCTCCTTTACACGCACAACAAGGTCAGCGGTCCGCTCGCGCTCCTGTCGCAGCCGTCGCGGCGCCATCTGCCCGACACGCCCGAATTCGCCGGTCGGATGACTGCGGCCTACGGCTGGACGGGACCCGGGGAAATGTCGTTCCAGGCCGAGCTCTCGGCCAATTATGTGGGAAGCTCGGTGCTCGGAACCAGCAATTTGCTCGACATGCGGCAGGGCGGCTATGGCCTATTGGGTGTGACCGGGCGGGTGAAGCGTCGCAACATCGAGCTTTCGCTGACCTTCGACAACATCACCAATTCGCGCGGCAACGTGTTCGCGTTCGGCAATCCCTTCGCGCTCGGGTCTCGCGATCAGGTGACCCCGCTACGGCCTGCGAACGCAAGGCTGGGCGTCGGAGTCGCCTGGTAGCCGGCAGCGCATGCCGGCCCGTCCAGCCGAACCTTGCTTTGACAGGCGTCGGCGACTCACTACACTAAAGAAAATGTCGGCGCTGCTCTGATCCGGGAAGGTCCAGCTTGGCCAAGGTCTATGCCCTGCTTGTCGGGATCAACGCTTACCCGCCGGGTGTTCGCTCGCTCGAGGGCTGCCTGAACGATGTTGATAACCTTCAGGATTATTTGAAAGAGCGTGTTCCCGATGCGGCGATACTGGCTCTCAAGGACCAGGACGCGACCCGCGACAATGTCATCGCCCAGTTCCGTGCCCATCTCGGCCAGGCCGGCAAGGACGATGTCGCCCTGTTCCATTATTGCGGACATGGCTCGCCCGCCACCGCGGCGCCCGAATTCCGGGAGTTCGACCTCAGCGGCAAGGACCAGGGCATCGTCTGCTACGACAGCCGCCTCGACAACGATCATTTCGATCTTGCCGACAAGGAGCTGGCGCGGCTGATCGAGGAAGTGGCCGCGGACGACCCGCACATCGCGCTGATCCTCGACTGCTGCCATTCAGGCTCGGGCACCCGGGACCTTGGCGAGCTGCCCCAGCCGGGAGTCCGAAGCACTCCGGGAGTGCCCTATGTGCGGCCTCTCGAAACCTATCTGAATGGCTATTATGCCGCGCTTCGCCAGCAGGGAAAGCCGCTCGCAGTGCCGGTCGCGAGGCACATCCTGCTCGCCGCCTGCGACCGCACCCAGACCGCAAAGGAGGATCTCGAGACCCACCGCGG
>JAQGLD010000599.1 GCA_028293055.1 Alphaproteobacteria bacterium | reverse complement strand
CTCTTCCGGCAGGAGGTGATCGAAGCGGGTCGCGAGCGGCTCGCCGGTACGGTGGTGGCAGCTACGCCGCCGCGGTCGCGCCTCTATGTCGGCTTGGTGCTGGTCTTCGCCGCTTTGATCGCCCTGGTCCTGATCTTCGGTCAATATGCGAGCCGGGCCCAGGTCAAGGGCGTCGTCGCCTATGATTCGGGCATCGCCCGGGTCTATCCGGCGGCAGCATCGGAAATCCGCTCCTTCCATGTGCGCAACGGCATGCTCGTCGCGGAAGGGGCGCCGCTGGTCACGCTTTCGCTCGCCCAAGGCAAGGGTGGGCTGGCCAGCCAGATGAGCCTGCTCGGCGCCCAGGACCAGGAGCTGGCCCGCCAGCAGCAAGTCGCAGCCAGTCTCGGCGGAAGCTCGGTGGCCGCGCTCGAAAAGCAGAAAACCAGCCTTGCCGCGAGCATCGCCTCACTCGAGCGCCAGCGCGGCATCGCCGCGGCACAGGCAAAGCTCGCTGAATCCGGCCGGCGGCGCTCCACCCGGCTCGCCGCCGCTGGGGCGGGGACCCAGCGCCAGGTCGAGGACAGCCGCTCCGCCCTGCTCGCGCGAGCCGCGGAGGTCGAGCAGATCGGCGAAAAGCTGATCGATCAGCGCGAGGCGCTGCAGACGCTCGATGCCCAGATCGCCGAAAAGAGGCTCGACGCGCAAAGGCGCGATGCCGAGCTCGGCGCGCAACGCGCGGCGTTGGGCGAGCAGCGGACCGCGCTTGCTCGGGAGTCCGAGATCACCCTGACCGCTCCGGTTGCCGGCGAAGTCGGCGACATCAGCGCCGAGATCGGCCAGCGCGCGCGGCCCGATGCCTCGCTTGTCACCATCGTGCCGAGCGGAAGCCGGCTTGAAATCTGGCTCTATGCGCCGAGCCGGGCCGTCGGTTTCGTTCGCCCGGGCCAGGAAGTACGGCTGTTCTTCGACGCCTTCCCGTACCAGAAATATGGAGCGGGGATCGGCCGCGTCACCGCCGTCTCGCGCGTATCCATCGAGCCCAATGCGCTCGACCCGTCGCTCGGCATCCAGGAGCCGGTGTTCAAGATCAGGGTAAGAATCGAGCGTGCCGCGCCCCGCCTGCCCGACGCGGATGCGTTGCTGCGGCCCGGAATGACGCTGTCGGCCAATCTGGTGCTGGAGCGCCGAAGCCTGTGGGAAGTTCTGTTCAATCCTTTCCGTACCCTGGTGCGCGGATGAGCGGCACGGATTGGCCCTGGGCGCAACGCCTGCGTCCGGTCCTCCAGTCGGAGGCCGCCGAGTGCGGGCTCGCCTGCCTGGCGATGGTCGCGTCATGGCACGGTCACGACGTCAACCTGCCGGGCCTTCGCCAGCGTTATCCCACGTCGAGCAAGGGCACGACGCTCGCCGAATTGATGGCGGTCGCCTCGGACCTCGAGCTCGCGCCAAGGGCGCTGCGGCTCGACGTGGAGGAGATCGAAAAGGTCCAGACCCCGGCAGTGCTGCATTGGGACCTCAATCATTATGTCGTCCTCGCGAAGGCGGGACCGCGCGAAGTCGTCATCCTCGATCCGGGAGCCGGCCGCCGGACGCTCACGATCGCCGAGTTCGGACGTCATTTCACCGGTGTCGCTCTTGAATTGACTCCGACCGCCAATTTCGTCCCCGTCGAAGCGAAGACCCGCACCCGCCTCAGCGATCTGTGGAGCAGGCTGGTCGGCTATCGCAGCGCGACCCTCCAGATTCTGGCCTTGTCGCTGCTGTTGCAACTGACCGCCTTGTCCATGCCTTTCTTCATGCAGCTGACCGTCGACGAGGCGATCGGACAGGGCGACCGCAATCTGATGCTGCTGCTTCTGGTCGGCTTCGCGGTTATCCATCTGATGAGCAGCGTCGTCAGGGGCTTGCGGTCCTGGGTGGTGATGACGCTGGGCCAGTCGCTCTCGCTCCAGCTCGGCGGCAATGTCGTACGCCATCTCCTGCGCCTGCCGCTCGCTTATTTCGAGCGGCGCCATGTCGGCGACATCATGTCGCGTTTCGGCTCGATCCAGCCGATCCAGGCGATTCTGTCGCAGGGTCTGGTCAACGTGCTGATCGATTCGGTCCTGGCCCTGACCACGCTGGCGGTGATGAGCATGATCAGCGTGACCTTGACGCTGATCGTCGTCGGAATCACGGCGATCTATATCGGTTACGGCTTCCTGCTGTTTCCGCCGCTGCGCCGTCGCTCGGAGGAGGAGCTGATCGCACGCGCCGGTGCCGAGACGTATCTGATGGAGAGCCTGCGCGCGATGCGGGCGATCAAGCTCCACGGCCACGAGGCGATGCGGGAGAATGGCTGGCGCAACCGTTATGCCGATGTCATCTCGGCGAGCTATCGGACACGCAGCTACGGCATCCGCCTGACCTTCG
Source organism: Alphaproteobacteria bacterium (assembly GCA_028293055.1). Classification (GTDB taxonomy): domain Bacteria; phylum Pseudomonadota; class Alphaproteobacteria; order Sphingomonadales; family Sphingomonadaceae; genus Allosphingosinicella. Next base: position 502 of record JAQGLD010000599.1, on the reverse strand, counting down.
GCGAAACCATGCTCTTCAGCAGCCAGTTGCTGCTCACCACCTATTTCGGCGCGCTGGCAGTGATCGATCAGCAGCTTACCGTCGGTCTCCTGCTCGCCTTTCTCGCCTACCGGTCGAGCTTCATGGGTAGCGCCATTTCGCTCGTCGAGCAGGCGCAGCAGTGGCGGATGATCGGCCTTCACCTCGAGCGCCTTTCCGACATCGCCGGACATCGCCGGGAGGACATCAGGCTGCTGCCGCGGCCGCGTGGCTTCGAGCCGCCGTCGATCCGGATCGACGGATTGAGCTTCTCGTACAGCCCTACCGAGCCCGCGATCCTGGACGATCTCTCGCTCGACATCGCGCGCGGCAGTTTCATCGCGATCACCGGCGTTTCCGGATCGGGAAAGACGACGCTGATGCGGCTCATGCTGGGCCTCCTGCAGCCGACCGCCGGTCGGATATTGGTCGACGGCGTTCCGCTGGGGCCGGCCACCACCGGAGTCTGGCGCGCGAGGATCGG
>JAQGLD010000575.1 GCA_028293055.1 Alphaproteobacteria bacterium | reverse complement strand
CAAGCGCGTCCAGAGCTCGACTGTGATTGATCTGGATTAGTAGGTTTTCAGCCGAAAGCGCCCCCGATCGGGTTCAGTCGGCGAACCAAGACGACTATGAGGTAAGCCGTTCGATCGCCGGAGACCGACGGGAAATGGTACAGAGCTGTCTACTTCGATGCGCGACGTCGAAGTTCGCTGCATTGTCCCTCGCTCTCCTCGTTCCCGCCGCGGTCTCTGGCGCGCCCAATGGCGCCAGACCCGCAGCAGGTGCCAGCGCGGCGGAGGACGGCCAGTGGGCGACCCCCTCGAAGGACTATGCCAGCACGCGCTTCAGCGGCCTCGACGAGATCAATGGCAGCAGCATCGCACGACTGAAACCCGTGTTTCACGCCGACACCGGCAACCGGCGCGGGCACGAAGCTCCGCCGCTGATCGTCGGCACGATGATGTATGTGCTCAATCCCTACCCCAACGACATGCTGGCGATCGACATCAGCCAGCCGCGCCGGCCCAGGCTGAAATGGACATTCCGTCCACGGCCTCGCCCTTCGGCACAGGGCGTGGCCTGCTGCGACGTCGTCAATCGCGGCCCGAGCTTCGCCAATGGCCGGCTTTACCTCGCGACGCTGGATGGCCAGGTGGTGGCTGTCGACGCAGCGTAGGGGCGGCAGGTCTGGCGCACCCAGCTCGGCAACATCGCCCGCGGAGAAACCGTCACGATGGCGCCGCTGGTGGCGGGGGGAAAGGTTCTCGTCGGCAATGCCGGCGGCGAGTTCGGAGTACGCGGATGGCTCGCCGCGCTGGACGCCGGCTCGGGTCGGCTCGCCTGGAAGGCGTATAATACCGGGCCCGACAAGGACGTCCTGATCGGCCAGGCCTTCCGACCCTTTTATCCGATGGACCGCGGCAAGGACCTCGGAATCCACAGCTGGCCCCCCGAGCAATGGAAGATCGGCGGCGGCACCGTATGGGGCTGGATCAGCTTCGATCCGGCGTCGAACACGATCTTCTATGGCACAGGAAACCCCGGCCCGTGGAACCACGAGCAACGCCCGGGCGACAATAAATGGACCGCGGGCGTGTTCGCCCGCAATGTCTCCACCGGCGAGGCGAAATGGTTCTACCAGACCAGCCCGCACGATCTTTACGACCATGACGACATCAACGAGCAGATCCTGCTCGACATGCCCGTGGCCGGCCGGATGCGCCTGGTGCTCATTCGCCCCGGGCGCAACGGCTATCTCTATGTGCTCGACCGCCAGACCGGCCAGGTGCTGTCCGCCGACCCCTTCGGCTATATCAACAGCTCGCGCGGAGTGAACCTTCGCAGCGGGCGGCTGATCCCGGTCAAGGAGAAGGAGCCGCAGGCCGGACGCGTGGTGCGCAACATCTGCCCGACCGCATCGGGGGCAAAGGACTGGAATCCGTCGGCGTTCAGCCCGCGCACCGGCCTCATCTACATTCCGCACATCAACCTGTGCATGGACCTCGGCGTGCTCGAGGCCAATTATGTCGTCGGCACGCCCTATCTCGGCGCGGAATCCAAGGTCTATGCCGGCCCCGGCGGCTATCGCGGGGTCCTCACCGCCTGGGATCCGGTTGCGCGCAAGCCGGCCTGGGAGGTGCACGAGGATCTGCCTTTGTGGAGCGGTGCGCTGGCGACCGCCGGCGACCTCGTCTTCTACGGAACGATGGACGGCTGGTTCAAGGCCGTCGACGCAAGGTCGGGCAAGCTGCGCTGGCGCGCCAAGGTCGATTCAGGAATCATCAGCCAGCCGGTCGCCTATCGCGGCGCGGACGGCCGCGAATATGTTGCGGTCATCTCGGGCGTCGGAGGCTGGGCGGGGGCACTGGTCTCCGCGCAGCTCGATCCCCGCGACAATTCGGCGGCGCTCGGCTTCGTCAACGCGGTCCGCGACCTGCCGAACAAGACCAAGTCGGGGGGGAGGCTCTTTGTCTTCGCGCTGGATGGATAGGCGTCGGCGCAGCCGGAAACTCCTCGCTTCCCTGCACGCAGGGAGGGGCTGGGGGTGGGTGCGCCTCCCCAAAGGGCGGACCGGGTGTCTTAGCCACCCTCCCCTGTCCCCTCCCTGTATCCAGGGAGGGAGATTAGCCTGCGCCCTTTTCCTCTGCCTTGGTCTCACAGCGTGCGATCGCGAGCAGCGCAGCCTCAACGGCCAGCCCAAGGCCGAGACCATCGCCTTGGCCAACGACCCGCGCGACTTGAGCTACCAGGAGAATAGCTACCAGCTCTCCCAGGGGCAGCGCCTGTACAAGTGGATGAACTGCTCGGGCTGTCACGCCAATGGCGGGGGTGGGATGGGTCCGCCACTGATGGACGACGAGTGGCGCTACGGCGGGCGGATGGAGGACATCGTCCGGACCATATTGCACGGCCGGCCCAATGGAATGCCGCGCTTCGAGGGCAAGATCACCGAGCAGGAAGCCTGGCAGATCGCTTCCTACGTTCGCTCGCTCTCCGCCCAGCAGGGCCAGGATGTGCTCTCCGCCCGCCCTGACTCGATGAGCGCTAGCGAACCGCCAACCCTTGCGGAACGGGGCAAGGTGCTGCCCGAAAACAATCTCACCGGCCCGAAGGACGAGCAGAACTGATGCGACGCGCTGTTGCCCTGGCTGGACCGTGGCTGCTCAGCGGATGTGCTACGGCTCAGACGATGAGCGGCGGCGACGGGCTCGACGGAGCGCTGTTCAACCGCCTGTTCGCATTGTTCCTGATCGTTTCGCTGACCATGCTTGCCCTCGTCCTCGCGTTCCTGGCCGCGGCCTGGTTTCGGCGTGGCGGCGTGCGGCAGGATGGAGTCGCGGACGAAAACGGGCGCGCGAGCCGCGAGCCGCTGCTTCGCGCATTGCTGATCGGCTGGACGGCTTTGATCGCCATCGGCCTGATCGGCCTCACCTTCGCAAGCTTCCTCACCGACCGCGGCATGGCCGACGCGATCCCGCCCGACCGGCGTACGATCAACATCATCGTGACCGCCAAGCAATTCTGGTGGGACGTCAACTATGCCTTCGACAACGAACCATCGAAGAACATACGCACCGCCAACGAGCTGCACCTCCCGGTCGGCGTCCCGGCGAGGGTCACTCTGAAGTCCAGCGACGTAATCCACAGTTTCTGGATCCCCAACCTGGCCGGCAAGCAGGACCTTATCCCAGGCCGGGTCAACGACCTCGTCCTGCTGCCCAACCGCACCGGAGTGTTCCGCGGCCAATGCGCCGAGTTCTGCGGCATTCAGCATGCCCATATGGCGCTCGATGTCACCGTTGAATCGCGTGCCCAGTTTGCCAATTGGCTCGCTGCGCAAGGCAAGCCGGCACCGGCACCTGCCAGCCCGCTGCAGAAGGCGGGCTATCTCTACGTAATGAACCGCGAGTGCAGCGGCTGTCACGCCATCGCCGGTACTGCGGCGAACGCCACTGTAGGGCCGGATCTTACCCATCTGATGAGCCGGCGCTCGCTCGCTGCCGGGACCTTGCCGATGGGGCGCGCCGGCCTCTACGCCTGGGTGGCCGATCCACAGGGGGTCAAGCCAGGCAACAACATGCCTTATGTCGGCCTCGACGCCAATGAGCTGCATGCCGTCACTGCCTACCTGGAGACCCTGAAATGAACGTGCTGTCCGGCAAGGAGCTGCCGAGGGACGGCGAGATGCTGCAGGGCGAGGCGCTGCACGCCCGGCTCGACAAGACCTGGCGTCGGGACCCCGGCCTGTGGGGCTGGGTGACCACGACCGATCATAAGGACATCGCCCACCGTTACATCGTCACCGCCTTCACCTTCCTCGTCCTCGGAGGATTGCTGTCTCTGGTCATGCGGCTTCAGCTCGCGACGCCGGAGAGCGGGTTGATCAGCCCCGACCGCTACGACCAGATCTTCACCATGCACGGCACGACGATGATGTTCCTGTTCGCAGTCCCGGTGATGGAGGCGATGGCGGTATTCCTGGTCCCGCTGATGATCGGCAGCCGGAACATCGCCTTCCCGCGACTCAACGCGTTCAGCTACTGGATGTACCTCGCGGGCGGAATATTGCTGTGGGTCGCCTTCATCCTCAATATCGGCCCCGATGCGGGCTGGTTCTCCTATCCGCCGCTTTCGGGCCCGCAATTCTCGCCCGGCAAGAGGATCGACATCTGGGCGCAGATGGTGACCTTTACCGAGGTCGCCGCGCTCGCGGTCTCGGTGGAGACCGTCGCCACCATCCTCAAGCAGCGCGCGCCTGGAATGACGCTGGCGCGGATGCCCCTGTTCGTCTGGGTGTCGCTGGTGGTCTCGCTGATGGTGATATTCTCCATGCCCGCGGTCGCCCTGGCGTCGAGCTTCCTGATCGCCGACCGCCTGGTCGGCACCCAGTTCTTCAACCCCGCCGAACATGGCGACGCCTTGCTCTGGCAGCACATGTTCTGGTTCTTCGGTCACCCGGAGGTGTACATCATTTTCCTGCCCGGGGTGGGCTTCGTCAGCGAGATCACCGCGACTTTCACACGTCGGCCCGTCTTCGGTTACCCGCTGCTTGTCCTCGCCGTGGTCGCCATCGGGCTGCTCGCCTTCGGCCTGTGGGTCCACCACATGTTCGCGACCGGCCTGCCCCGGCTCGGCTACGCCTTCTACACGGCGGCGAGCATGGCGGTTGCGATCCCGTCGGGCATCCAGATATTCTGCTGGATCGCGACGATCTGGGACGGCCGGCCGCGCTGGGAGACGCCATTGCTCTATGTCGTCGCCTTCATCATCACCTTCGTCATCGGAGGCCTGACCGGAGTGATGCTGGCGAGCGTGCCGCTCGATCTCGAGCTCCACGACACCTATTTTGTCGTCGCCCACTTCCATTATGTGCTGATCGGCGGAGCCGTCTTCCCCCTGCTCGGCGCAATCACCTATTGGTTCCCCAAATTCACCGGGCGGCTGATGTCCGAAAGACTGGGCAAGACGTCTTTCTGGTTCGTCTTCCTCGGCTTCCAGCTCACCTTCGCGCCGATGCACTGGGCGGGAATTCTCGGCATGCCGCGCCGCGTCTACACCTATCCGACCGGACTTGGCCTCGAGCAGGTGAACCTGCTTGCGACGATCGGCGCCTTCGTGCTCGCCACCGGCTTCGCCCTGTTTCTGGTCAACTCGCTGATGTCGATGCGCAGGGGCACGGTCGCCGGCGCCAATCCATGGGACGCCTCCGGCCTGGAATGGGCGACAAGCTCGCCTCCGCCGCCCTATAATTTCCCGCACATACCGGTGGTAAGCAGCCGCCATCCCCTGTGGGATCATCGCGACCATCTGCCGGTGATGACCGGCCTGAGGGTCGACGATCGCGAGCTGTTGCTGACCACCGTGATGGAGGCGCGACCGGACCTGCGCGAGCCTTCGCCGCTGCCAAGCAGCTGGCCATTATGGGCGGCGATTACGTCGACGATCCTGTTCATATCGTCGATCTTCACGCCCTGGGCGGTGCTCTACGGCTCGGTTCCAGTGGCGATCACCCTGATCGCCTGGTTCTGGCCGAAGGGGCCCGTGACGCCCGAGCCGGTGATCCAATGATTCCGCCGCCGAAATTCGTAGGCGATCTTGCTGAGCTGCCCACTCACGCGTTCGGCCACCGCAGCCTCACCTGGTGGGGGGTAGTTGCCTTCTTCATGATCGAGGGCACTGCCTTCGCAATGGCGTTCGGTGCCTATTTCTTCCTGGCCGGTGCGGAGCAGACCTGGCCTCCCCAACCCTGGGGCCCGCCCTAACTCCTCGCTGGGACCTTGTTCACACTCGTGATCCTGCTGAGCGAGATCCCCAACACGCTGATCAAGAAGGCGGCGGAGCGCAACGATCTCGGAGCGGTAAAGCGCTGGTTGATGATCCTGATCGCGATGTCATTCGGCCTGCTCGTGATCCGCGCCTTCGAGTTCGGGTCGCTTCGCATCTGGTGGTACGACAATGCCTATGGGTCGATCGTCTGGACCTTGCTCTTCCTCCACCTCACCCATTTCCTCACCGACTTCGTCGACACCCTCGTCCTGGCCGCCCTGATCTTCACCCGTCATGGCGGTGAGAACCGGCGGATGGTCGATGTCGCCGAGAATGCGATGTACTGGCGCTTCGTCTGGCTGCTGTGGATCCCGATCTATCTGATGATCTACTGGGTACCGAGGTGGATGTCATGAGCGGCGCCCGCAAGGCCGCGCGGCTGCTCATGCCCTGGGCGGGTCTGATCCTGGCCGGGACCGGTTGGGCGCTCGAGCACCAGATCGGTTCCGACCTCAGCTTCTCGGATTGCGCCGCCAACGGGCCGCTTCAAACCGGCCTGCTCGGGCTCGCCGCTTTGGCGCTGGCAATAGTCGGCGCTTTGCTGTCGTGGCGCGCATGGCGGGGCGGCGGCGGCGATGGCAAGGAGGGGCGAAGCTTCGTCGCTATGATCTGCATGCTGGCCGCCCTCCTGTTCGGAGTCGCGATCATCCTGGGAACGGCGGCTGCCTTCATCCTGCCGCCCTGTTTCGCATGAAGAGGCTGACCGTCCTTCTTCTGGCCATGCCGTCTCCGGCGCTTGCGCACGGCGGCGGCCATTCCGGCTGGACCCTCGACCCATGGATTACCTTGCCGCTCGCCCTGTCGCTCTTGCTCTACACCCTCGGTTCGTTGCGGTTGTGGGCGCGTTCCAGCCTCGGGCGCGCACAACTGCGGCGGGGCGCCGTGCTGTTCGGCAGCGGGTGGGCGATCCTTGCGGGTGCGGTGATGAGCCCGCTCCACGAAGCCGGCGAGCACAGCTTTGCGATGCACATGATAGAGCACGAGTTGATCATGCTTCCCGCCGCCTTGCTGCTCGTCGCCGCGCGACCGGGGGCGGCGATGCTCTGGGCTTTGCCGGTCCGGCTTCGCGCCGGTTTCGGGACCGCTGCGATCGCCGGCAGAGCGCTGTGGCGGAGGCTGACCGATCCGGTGACGGCAACCCTGATCCAGGCTGTGACGATGTGGGCCTGGCACGCTCCGGCATTGTTCGACCGGGCGCTTGACAGCCAGGCCTGGCACGTCGCCCAGCACCT
>JAQGLD010000548.1 GCA_028293055.1 Alphaproteobacteria bacterium | reverse complement strand
AGGATCGACAAGACCGCCTATCGGATCGGCGGCAACAGCGGCGAGATCGTGACCTTGATCGACACTCTCGAGGCGCCGGCGCCGGCCGGAGCACTGATCGAGAAAGTGGCGAGGCTCGAATCCTACACCCTGCGCAATCTCAGCGAGCATGTCGCCTATGTCGGGCACAAGGAGCTGCTGAAGCTCGACGGACCTGCGACAATCGCCCTTCGCCTCGAGCCGCCAAGTCTTGCGCGCCGCCTCACGCAGCTCGACATTGCCTACGATCTCTGGGGAAAGCCAAAGGGCGCCGACTCCCCATCCTGGCAAATGTTGCGCCTCCTCGGGCGCAGCGATGGCGACCTCAGGCTGCGCAAGGATTGGGAAGGGTCCGTCGAAGAGGTGGAGACGGCAGGGCGCAAGAGCCGGTGGATCCGGCTCCGGCTGCAGTCTCCCATTTCCGATGCCGCGCCGCCGGATACCCGCGCTGCCTCCCTGGCGCTGAAGGTCAGCTCGAATGCTCCGGCAACGACGGAGCCGGCGGAGGGAAGCCGCTCGATCGTCAGTGCTTTCTACAACGGCCAGCCGCTGCCGCTGACGACCGCCTTCCTGCCATTCGGGCCCGAACCGCAGCGCTTCGACACCTTCGCGATCGCCGCGCCCGAGGCGCTCAGCAAGAAAGGCGCTTCGGTCGAGCTCGCGGTAGGGCTGAGCGACGCCAGCCTCGGGGCGTTCGCCGCAGTGACCGGTGCTCCGGACCGAGTCTATGGAATCGGTCGCAACGGCCGCCTCCAGGCGATCCGCCTCGATGCGGCGGGACCGTTGAGCTGGCGCCAGCTGGACCGACCACCAGCGTCGGGCTCGGGCGGCAGCTCGGCCGCTCCGCGCCTCGATCCGGCCGAAGGCGTTTGCGCCTTCCAGTTGCAGGCGGGCCCGCCGGCGAACGATCTCGTCGTCGCGCGAGACGACGGTGGAGCGCTGTGGATGGCCGCGCTGCAAGCCCAGGGCCAGGATTGGTCGGTCGCGAAATGGACGTTGCTGCCTCCGCCCGGAGATGCCCGGGTCGACAGCCTCTGCCTCATCTTCACCGCTATCCAGACCCCGCTCATCGTCATCCCGAAACCCGGCATCTTTCCGCCGGAATGGATGCAGATCCCCGGTCCCTCGCTGCCGCCTCTCGTGCGTCTGGTGGCCGCCGACCCGCAAGGCGTGTACGCGCAGACACTGGATTCGACCGGCGCGGCGCTGGGCTGGCAGCCGCTGGCGCAGACCGCATCCTCGGCGACTCCGAAGGCTCCCTTGCGGCTCGCCTCGGTTGCCGGGGGAGACAGCCTCGTCGTCGCGATCGACGCGGGCGGCGCGATCTACCGTGGGAAGACGGACGGCGCGACGATCGAATGGACCCCACTCGCGCCGGTCGCGACCGCAGACCCCGCCGTGCGGCCTTCGGCGGTGCAGCAGGGCGGTGTCGTCCACGTAGTCGCCACGGGCGGTGCCACGCCGGCAATCTCTATGGTTCGCGCCGGCGAAGCCACGCTCCACCCTCCCGCGGCCGAGCAAGCCGCCGTGGGCAGGCCGATCGCATTGACATCCCTCGCGCAACCCGACGGGAGCGGTTTCCCGCTCGTCGCGGTGATCGGCAGCACCGGAATCATGATCTGGTCGGCTGCATCCCAGGCGACATCTGTGCCGCTGCCGTCCGAAGGCGAGGCCAGCAAATTCTCCGCCTTGCTGTCCGCGGCCGTCGCGGGGGCAGCGCCTCGGCTCATTCTCGGCAGTCCGGACGAGCGCATCCTGCACGCCGCGGTCGACAGCGGACAGCGTACGCTCGCTTATGTGAAATTCGATCTCGTGCGGGTTCCGGCCGGCCCGCTTCCGAAATATTGGCTGGTTGAGGGCGAAACGGGGCCGACGGAGCTGAGCGGGACTCCGCTCAGGGTGGGGAACGCCCCGGTTCTCGCAGTGGCGCCCGGACGCCTCAATATCGGCGGACGCTATTCAATGCTCGAAACCGTCGCGGACGGCGCCGGCTCCGGCAAGCGGGTCAGCGGCAAGCCAAGGCAGCTGCGCCTCGAGGACACCGACAGCGCCACCGACGAAGGCGATTTCCTCGAGATCGGCGCAGACCTTTTCGAAGTGGAGAAGGTGGAGGCGAATGCGCACCGTGTGGCGACTCTTGCGGCGGACCTGCCCGCCGGCACGCTCGATTATGCTGGATATCGAAAGGGCCCTCGCCGCCAGTTCGGCAAGCCCGATCTCGGCACCCTGCTCAATTTCGGCGTAGCGGCCTTGCCCGACGACGTCCAATCGCTCCAGTTTGCGGCGGATCCCCCCGAGCAGGACATCGTTGTCGCGACGGCGCAGCCGCCGGACGCGAGCTGGGTGAAGCTCCAGTCAGCCTGGTCGATCCCGCCGGCCGAGGACAAAGCGAGCTTCCCCGTCGCACGCACGCTCGGCACCTGGACTGCCTCTCCGCTGCCGCGAAGCACGGAGAATCCCGAGCTGTCCTGGGAGTATTTCGACGGCCGCGGCTGGCGACGGCTGGACCAGGACTTCAGCGACGGCACCAACAATCTCGGCTCGAGCGGATCGATACGCTTCACGGTTCCCGACGACCTTTCGCAGACCGATGTGGCCGGCAAGCAGGACTATTGGATCAGGACGCGTCTCGTCGGCGGCGATTATGGCCGCCCGAGCTATATTTTCGATACGAGCGTGCCCAACCGCCAGTCGATCACCGTCGACCGCTCGACGCTGAACCCGCCCGAGATCTTCACCATCGAGGCGCGCTACGCGCTGCAGACCTATGCGGCGCCGCAACTCGTGCTGACTGTCAACAATCTGGCAGCCATCGACCAGACCCAAGCGGCCGCCGCGGCCGGGGCCGAGTTCGAGCTTTTCGAGGGGCTTGCGGCTCACACCCGCGACTCGTCCGGCCTGGGGCGGGCGATCTATCTCGGCCTATCGCGCGCGCCCGCAGTCGAATCGCTCAGCCTCTATGTCGATGCCGTCGACGCAGGGGCCGCCGGGCTGCGGCTGCAGGCCGAAGTGCTTCGGCCCGAAGGTTGGGCCCCGGTGGTCTGCGACGACCGCACGGCGGGACTGGCGCGGCCTGGCCTGCTTCGCCTCTTTTTGTCTGCCGCGCCCGCGCAAATGCCGTTGTTCGGCTGCGACGGTTGGTGGCTGCGCCTGCGTCCGCTCGATCCTTCGGGCAAATGGGCACCCATCGTCCGCAACCTCTATCTCAATGCGGTCACGGCGGAGCAGGCGAAGACCCTGCGCCAGGAGATACTGGGCTCCAGCCTCGGCGCGCCCGGCCAGAGCTACAGAATGGCCGAAGCGCCCGTGCTTCCCGAAACCCTGGAGCTGCGGGTGCGGGAATCGTTGAGCGACGAGGAAAAGGCGGCGCTGACCGCAACGGACCCCGGCGCTGTCGAATCCTATCCGAACATCGAGGGGGAATGGATACGCTGGTGCGCGACCGACAGTTTCGTCGACGAGGGCGGCAGCGCGCGAGTCTTCCGCCTCGACTCATCGAGCGGCGAAATTCGCTTCGGAGACGGCCGGGACGGCAGGATCCCGCCCGCAGGGCGCGACGCCATCCGCGCGGTCGGCTACCAGGCCGGGGGCGGAAGCCGCGGCAATGTGCCCGCTCTCGCCGTCAACCAACTGAAGACCGCGCTCGAATCGGTCGAACTTGCGGTAAACCCCGTCGATGCCGGAGGAGGCGCCGACGCTCCGCCGAATGACCGGCTGGCGGAGACCGCTCCAGCCCGCCTGCGCCACGCCGGCCGCGCGCTGGCGCCGCCCGACATCGAGGCGCTCGCCACCGGGTCCTCGCCCGACGTCGTCCGCGCGCGCTGTCTGCGTGGCCGCGGCTGTAGCATCGATGTGGTGGTGGCGATCCGCCAGGCAGGCGAACGTTGCCCGGTGCCGTCGCGGGCGCGACGCGAAGGGATTGCGCGCAACATCGCCGCCGCGGGCTGGGGCGCGTTGACGCCCGAGTCCATCCGCGTCCGTGCCCCCGATTATGTCCATATCCGGGTGAAGATGGTCGTAGTCGCACGCAGCGCGGACGAAGTGGCACAGGTCGAGAATGACGTCCGCGCCGCCATCGTCGGCTTCCTGCACCCGCTCGACGGCGGAGCTGGGGGTCTCGGCTGGCCGTTCGGGCGCCGCCCATGGCCGAGCGACTTGCAGCGGGTCGCTGCGGCCGTCGCGGGTGTGGATCGGGTCGCCGAGGCCGAAATCGCGGCCTGCGACCCGCGTGCCGATCTCGACCGATTGGGCCAAAGCGCGCTCGTCTGCGCCGACGAAGACGCGATCGAAATCAGCGTCCAACCGCCGGAGAGCGCGTCATGATCCCGGTGCCGGACCTCGACACCATCGCCTTCGACGCGCTCGTCGAGGAAGGCCGGGCACTCATTCCGCGCTACGCGCCGGGCTGGACCGATCACAATTTGCACGATCCCGGAATCACGCTCCTCGATCTGCTCGCCTGGGTCATCGACCAGCAGATCTACCGGATCGGATTCGTCGGCGACCCTCATCTGCGCGCATTCGCCGCCCTGCTCGGCGTTCACCCCGAGCCGGCAAAGCCGGCGCGCGGCCTGCTCTGGCCGGCCGCAGGTCCGCCTGTGCGGGAACAAACGATGCCCGCCGGCACTCGGGCCTCGCCGGCCCATCAGCCCGAGTTGGTCTTTACGACCTGCGCCAAGGTTCGGCTGAGCCCCGCCACCATCGATACGATGACCGCCCGGTCGGCAGGCAAGACGAAGCGGGTAAGGGCGGACAGCAGCGGCTCCATTCGCCTCGACGCCGCGACGGATTCGCTCGAGCTCGATTTGCAGCGGCCGCTGTTCGACGATGCCGCGGGCGAGGCGAGATTGGCCCTCGGGCTGGAATTCGCGGGCGCCCTTCCCGACCTCGGCTCCCACGCGGCTCCGGCGATCCTGTTCGATTATCGAACGAGCGACGGGGCCTGGCACCGCGCCGACAGTCGCTGGATCGACGGCAGCGCGCGCCGTTCGGGCGTGGCCCTGATCGATGTCGCGGCGGCCCACGACATCGCGGCCCTCCGGCTGGGCTTTGCCGCCTCGCCGGTTCGCACGCTGCCGACCCGGCTCGCGTTCAATGTGCTGCCGGTAGCGCAGATCGAGAGCCTAGCCGGGATCGCGCTTGGCACTGCACCCGGCCTGCCCGACCTTGAGCTGTCGCTCGGAGCGGGAGCGATTCCGGCGGTGCAGAATGTCCGCAATCCGCTCCGGATCAGCACTCGCGAGCCCGGCGGCAACGTCGCGTGGCGGCGCGTCCACGATCTCGGCCTGTCGAACCCGCAGGACAGCGACTACATCTTCGACGAGGCGCGAGCCGTCATTCGGTTCGGAAATGCGGTCAACGGCCGAATTCCGCCCGCCGGCATTCAGATCAATCGCGCCGCACTCGACATCACCGCGGGCGCGCAGGGCAACCTCGTCGCCGGCCTCGCGTGGCGAGTCCATGGCGTTTCCGACGATTCGGCCTGGAAGAATCTGGAGGCGATTGCGGGCGGTTGCGATGCGTGGGACCGGGATACGCTGCTTACCGCGCTGAGGAGGCGGTCCCGCGCACGATCGGCGATGCTCGGCGACTCGGAGCTGCGCAGCGCGGCCGCCAACCTGCAGGGGTTCGGCCTCGACCGCGCCGAAGTGCTGCCGCGTTTCCTGCCGACGCTGCCGACACGATCGGTCCCGGGCGCACGCACGCTCCTCCTCCACCCGGGAAACGGCGTCGACGGCAGCGACGCCTGGGTCGACGCGATCGAGGCGCGCCTGGCTCCGCGAAGGGTCCTCGGCGAACGGCTGTCGGTGGCGGCGGCCGAGCCGGTGACGATCGCGGTCGCGGCCGACTTGCTGATCGCGTCGGGAAGCGATGCGCCGTCGATCGAGGAAAGCGTGCGCGCCGTGCTCCAGGCCCGCCTCAGCGCATCGCGCAAGTCGCCTGAGATCGATCCTTGGCCCAGCGGCCGGTCAGTGACGATCGGCGAGATCGAGGCGCTCGTGGCGGGGGTCGAGGGCGTGGTCGCAGTACCGCGGCTCCGTCTCGGCGGGCGCGGCGACCCGCCGGAGCAGGTTTCGATACCGCTGGAACGAGTCGAGGTCGCGGTCGCGGGAACCATCGACCTCACCTTGCGGGTGGAGGCCTGAAATGGGCCATTTCTCCGACCGCTGCTACCGATTCGCCACGACGGCGCAATGGAAGGCCGGCGCCATGACCGGCTTCGATCCCGATGGCGACCGCCTCACGCTCTCGGCGCCCCTCGTCGCGCGACGGCTTGCAGGAAGCGAGGCCGGCTGCCTGGCAGCGGTCGATGCATGTGGACGGGCAGCCTGGCTGCACCGATCCACCGGGGAGCTCGTGCAGCTTTACGATTTCGGGCCGGAGCTGCAGGGGCGGTTGGTGGTGGACATGCCGGTCGCGCTTTCCATCGGTCCGACGCGGCTGTGGGTGCAATCGCCCGGACGAGTCACCCGCTTCCACGCCCGCACGCTTCAGGAGCTCGGAAGCTTCTCGCACGCCCGGCTGATAGCGAGCGCAAGCGACGGCTGCGACGGCCTTTGGCTACTCATCGGCAGCCGCCGCGGCGCCTATGTGCGCCATATCGACGGCCGAGGCTGCCTCGCTTCGACGCCGGTCCATTTGCTCTGCGCGGTGCGCCCGATCGCCCTGTCCGCCGCTCGCGACGGCTCCTGGCTGGCAGTGCTCGACAGTCCCGAAGATGCGCGCGCCCCGACTGCGAACGAATGGCGGCTTCACGATATCGATATCGCCCAATGTCGCGCCGCCAAGCCGGTCTGCTTCCGCCTCGCGCCGGGGGAATGGCCGCCGCGGCACCTCGTCGTGGATCCGCGCGGCCATGTCCACGTCGCCGCATCGACACCGGGATCCTCGATCCTTGTCGTCTCGCGCGACGGCGAGGAAATTGCGCGCCAGCCGCTCCCGCTGCCCCCGAAGGCGGGGGCGGTGAGCGGCCTGCTCTGGCGGGACTCGTTGTTCCTCGCAGCCACCGACGGGCTCTACAGCCTCGAGCCCGCAACCTCGGAAGATGGGGATGTCGGGGTCGCGCGAGGCATCTTCATCACGCCGGCGCTGATCTCGCCGGACGGCAGCCCCTCGGGATGGAACCGGGCCGATGTCGAGGTCGAGATGCCCGAGGAGGCGACCCTGAAGGTCAGCTTCGCGAGCTACGGCGATACCGATGCGGACAGGATCGACGCCATCGGAAGAGCCTTCGCTGCGACCAGCGCCAGCCCCGCAACGCGGGTCGCGCAGGTCGACCCACTGATCGGGTGGGCAGCCGACACGCGGACCTATACCGGCAAGAGCGGCGTCCGGCGGACGCTTCGCTTCCTGCTCGACGGCGCTCGCGAGACGCACCTGTGGCTGAAGTTCGAGTTCGAATGTCCCGCCGGAATGCCGGCGGCCTCGATGCTTTCGCTCCGAGTACGCTACCCCGATCGCTCGTGGCTGGCCGACCTTCCGGCAATCTACCGCGAAGATGAGCGTTCCGCCGTCCAGCTTCGCCGCTTCCTGGCCCCGATCGAGGCGCTCTACGGCGACCTGAGCGAGACGATCGACGCCCTGCCCGGCCGGATCGATCCGGCGACGGCCAGCGACGAGTGGCTGCCGTGGCTGCTCGAATGGCTTGGATTCCCCCCCACGTCCGGCCTCGGCGCTGCGATTCAGCGGCGACTCCTGTCGGATGCCGGGACGCTCCTCGATGAACGGGGAACGCAAGGCGCGCTCGAGCGCATGCTCGGCATCGTCACCGAAGGGCGTTCGCGGGTCCACGACTCGGGGGCTGCCGCGGGTTTCTGGGTGTTGTCCAGCCGCCGGACTCGATTGACCGCGCAACTCGGCCGCGACACGCGAGTCGTCGCCACCCGACCGGCGGATTTCGTGCTGGGCCGCAAGGATCTGCGCCTCGGCGAAGCACCGCTCGGCCGCAGCTGCACCGACGTCGCCGCCTTGCTCTGCGCGAGTTGCGGCCTCGTCTCGATCCGGATCGAGCTGCCACTGGAGCAGCGGGCGCTGGTCGAGCCGATCGTGCGGGCTCTGATTGACATGTTCGTCCCGGCCCATTGCAGGGTCGAGATAGAGGTTGCGCCGGCAACTCGTGCCCTCCCTGCCGGGCGGATCGACAACAGTCTCACGCTTGGCGGCGGACGGCTTGCGGATTCGCGCACTCTCGAGCTTGGCCGAGTCACCCGCCCGGGCGGGTGGCAACTGCCCCCGAGCGACATCCAACCCATTCCCATCGACGGGACGGCGGCGCCGGACGGCGCGCGCCGCCTCGCCTGAGCGCAGCATGAGGAGAGACATGATGGCCGAGGCCGATTCGAGGGTGACGCAGCGCTGGACGCGACGGCCGCTCTTCTCGCCGAACCAGATGCTGACGGCCGAACAGCTCAACCTGATGATGGAGGCGCAGGGCTCGCTCACGAAAAAGTCGATGCGCGCCCTGCACGGCAAGGGCGTGATCTTCGGCCTCGCCGTGACACTGGAGGAAGGTCCGACACCGCTTGCGGTGAGCTGCGGCATGGCGCTCGACCGGCACGGACGCCTGCTTCACTGGGCTGGCGGCGCGGTCACGCCGGCGGAGCTGGTTGCGATGCCGGAATGCGCCGACCGGTTCACGCTGTCGATCCATCATGCGCGGCGTCAGGTGCCGGGCAGCGGCTGCGGCCCCTGCTCCGACCGGCCGCAATGGATCGAGGAGGGCGTCGTGTTCAGCTTGCGCGAAGGCTGCGAGCCGCTGGACCGCGGATGCGCGCGCACCGACGATACCTGCTGCATCGATCTCGACGAATATGTCTGCCTCCGCAATGCCGCGCACGACGGCCCGTTGCCGCGCGCGGACGATCTCGAATGGGCATGCAGCGAGGACGGGCCGCTCTGCCGCATCGGCTGCAGCGACGTCTACTACGATGCCGACGCCGGCATACCGATCGCCTGCGTCGAGATTCGCAACCTCTGCGATCGTCCCGGTTGCGCGCCGCAATGGGGCTTCGGGGAGATCGAAGGGACGTGCGAGGTGCGTCCGTGGGTCTACCGCACGCCTCTGCTCTACGAGCTGATCAAGGGGTGTCAGAACCAGCTCGCGCAGGTAGAATCGGTCAGCTGGGGCAGCGTTTCGAGCGGCGCGAACGGCTGGCCTGACGAAGTGGGCTGGAATGAATTCGCGGACGCGATGCGGCAGGGGCCGGAAATCGCCTTCACGAAGCCGGTGAGGATCGAAAGCGTTCACCCCGGCTCCGTCTTCCTCACTGCTATCTTGTGGGAGCGCCAGGCCGACTATCTGCTGACCCGGCGGGTCCCGGCGACGGCCCAGCCGCTCGACGCCTCCGACGGTCTTGCCTCGCGATTCAGGCTGCGAGTCAATCCGGGGTGGGTCACCAACGAGATCGAGAGCCGATCCGAGCTCAAGAGCGGCGGCCGTGTGGAGCTGACCATTCGCGGGCAGATGATCCGGGACCGGTGCGACAACATGCTCGATGCGATCCCGCTCGCTTATTCACCCCGAACCCCGCCGCAAAGCCGGCCAGGCGGCGACTTCGTCGCCCTGCTGCGCTTCGCCGCGGAGACACGCACCCCTCCGCCGCCGCCGGAAGCCGGGCCCGAAGGCTCGACACCCGACGAAACCTATTAGGAGTGAGCCGCATGAACCAGACGATCGAATGGAAGAAAACCCAGCCCGGCTCGACCGAGGCGGTCCAGTTCACCGACGGCATGCTCGTCACCGCCGAGGACCTCACCGCTGCGATGCGCTACCCGCTTTCGGTAGTGCAGGTGCTCCTGAAGGCCTTTTTCGGCTGCGGCATCGTGTGCGGGCTCGACCTGAAGACCGGAGCGGAAGCCCTGCCGCCACAGCCCGAGCAGCGCGATGCCGCAGGCAACATGCTCTCGCCAAGGCCGCCGGAATGCGATGCTGACTATATGCTCACGATCGAGAAGGGCGTGGCGCTGGGCTGCGACGGCTACCCGATCGAGATTTGCGGGCCGCTCAAGATCGACCTGACCCCGGATCCATGCCGCCTCGACCGCAGACCCAAGGAGATGTTTGTCGCGATCAGGCGGGTGACTGCGGCGGACGCGGCGGCGCGGCCGTGCGGATGCGGCTCGGGGGGCGATACGTCGGGCCAGCAATGCACCCGGGTGCGCGATCATGCTCTCATCCAGGCCTTCGAGGAGGACCGCCTGCCGAAGGATATCTGCAAGGCCGCCGCATCGACATCCACGGTCGGCACGACGCAGGCGCTCGGCACTCCGCAGCCGGACCCGGGATCCTACACTTGCGACTGCCTGAAGCAATGTGGCGAGTGCGCCTGCTGCGGGGATCCCTGGGTCCTGCTGGGCACCGTCATCGTCGGCGATCAGGGCCTCGGCGCGATCGATCGGGGGGGCCGCCGCTATGTAAAGCCAATCGCCTGCGTTTGCGGCGCCCCGCGCAACGGCGCTGCAGCAGCGCCGTCCAGCCAGGCGCAATCCGTCGCCAGCGCGTCGCTGAACGCGGCGCCCGAAGCCCCACTGGCTGCTGAGGCCGCGACCGCGTCCACCGCCGCGGCTGTAGCGCAGCCTGGCACCGCGGCGCAGCCTGCCGCCGAAGCGCAGCCGGCCGTAGAGCCGCCATTGAACCCTGCGGCCGACCCGAACCCGGCTACGAACACGTGAATGCTCCAGAGACTCGAACCGGTTGTGCATGACTGGAGGATTTGGAGTCGGACAAGTTCCGGCATCACGCGATGCGCAGAAGAATCAGGAAAGGCAGCGGAATTGACAGGAAATCGCCATAGACCCAGCCGAATCCAGCCCATCGGTTGCAAGTTTTCCTTGCAAAAACGCGTCAGCTGGGCTCCTTTTCGATTTGCGCAGGTTCCGAAAGCCTCGCGTGGTGCGTCGTCGTGACGGCTGTAATCGAGTCGGTCGCGGCATTTTCGGCTGTGGGTCTTTTTCAGGGGCTAGCGGAACAGGTCGTCGGCGAGTCTCGCGCCGACGACTCCGTGAACGTGGGACGGGGGAGATTGGGTATCCTCAGCGTCGTAGTCTATTCGCCGGTGCGATTATTCGCTGACGGCGTTGCCGCATGCCTCGACGCGCAGGACGACACTCGCGCGGTCGCGTGCCATGACATCCAATCGCTCCGCACAGAACTGGCGAGCGGGCGGGTGGACATGGTGCTGGTCGACGTGACCGACGGGCGTGCGCTCGAGCAGGGCCGCGCGCTCATCCAGGCTTTTCCCAGGATCAAGGCGGTCGCGCTCGCGCTGCCCGAGGCCGCGGAGGACGTCATCGCCTGCGCCGATGCCGGCTTCGTCAGCTATGTCCCGCGCAACGCCTGCGCCGAAGACATGCGCGAGGTGCTGCGGCGCGCGCTGAAGGACGAGGTGTTCTGCGATCCGAAGGTTTCCGGCAGCCTGCTTCGCGAGCTGCGCCGTCGCCAGGCGATGCGGGCCCCGGCGAGCGAGCCTGAAGAGGAGTTGACGCGGCGCGAACGCGAAGTCCTGGGCCTGCTTGGCCGCCGGATGAGCAACAAGGAGATCGCACGCCAGCTCTGCCTGAGCACGGCGACGGTGAAGAACCACGTTCACGCAATCCTGACGAAGCTCAACGTGCACGCGCGGTCCGAGGCGCTGGCGCGGCTGCAGGCGGACCCGATGATCGGTGATTGCTCGTTCGCGCAGCGGTAACGCCGCATCCACCATCAAGGGCCTCGCTTCGCGCCCTCCGAACGCCAGGGCCGAAGCCTCTGCCGGGACATCCCCGAGGAGAAACCGTCGTGTTTAGACGCGCTCCCGGTTCGGCTGAACCAGTCGCACATATCGTTTCCCTTGCTTGCCCTTGCCCGAGCGCGAGGCGACGCCAGCAGGCGCGCTCGGCCCAGGCGATCCGGTTGTGGAAAGGCGCTTAATCCTCGCTTTCGCGGCGCCGCTGGCTGCGCAAGGCGGCCAGT
>JAQGLD010000539.1 GCA_028293055.1 Alphaproteobacteria bacterium | reverse complement strand
ATTGATGTGGACGTCGAACACACTCATGAAGATCGACACCCGCACCACCGGCTCGTTGCCGAGCCCATCTTCTCCGGCGAGCTCGGCAGGGGGCATGACATTGGCGATCATCGTTACCAGGCCGTCGGCCGGAGCGATGATCAGGCCGTCGCCGTTCGGGGTGGTGCGGATCGGGTCGCGGAAGAAGGCCGCGACCCACAGGCTGATCCCGGCCATCAGCCAGGCGGCCCAATGCCAGCCGACGATCAACCAGAAGAACAGCACGATTCCGACCGCGATGACGACGAACTTGCGTCCTTCGGGATGTACGGCGGGCATGCGGTAGCGGACATTGGTGCTGACCGCGGAGTCCGATTTTTCCAGTGAAACCATGGCCGGACCTTAGGGCCTGCCGTCAGCTCCCGCAACGAGCGTGACGACCGCGAGGCGACGGGCGCCGCCTTCGCGCCGCTCCGCGAACCGATGGCATGTCCTGGCGTGGCCGAAAGGCATGCCAGCCGGACACCCTCCGGTTGATCGTCCCGCCGCCACCTTCTACACGGCCACGCGACCCTTTAACGAAGGCAGAAAGCGACAGCCGCCATGGCCAAGATCAAAGTGAAGAATCCCATCGTCGAGATCGACGGTGACGAAATGACCCGGATCATATGGCAATGGATCCGCGAGCGGCTCATCCTCCCCTATCTCGACGTCGATCTGCTTTATTACGATCTCGGAATCGAGAAGCGCGACGAGACCGACGACCGGATTACCGTCGAAGCGGCCGAAGCGATCAAGAAGCACGGCGTCGGTGTAAAATGCGCGACCATCACTCCGGACGAGGATCGGGTGAAGGAGTTCGGGCTGAAGAAGATGTGGCGCTCGCCCAACGGCACGATCCGAAACATCCTGGGAGGAGTCGTCTTCCGCGAGCCGATCGTGATCGACAATGTCCCGCGATTGATCCCGGGCTGGACCGACCCGATCGTCGTCGGCCGCCACGCCTTCGGCGATCAGTATCGCGCCACGGATTTCCGGGTCCCCGGCCCAGGGAAGCTGCGCATGATCTGGGAAGGCGAAGACGGCCAGCGAATCGAGGAGGAAGTGTTCGACTTCCCAAGCTCGGGAGTCGCGATGGGCATGTACAATCTCGACGATTCGATTCGCGATTTCGCCCATGCCAGCCTCAATTACGGCCTCGCCCGCGGCTGGCCGGTCTATCTCTCGACCAAGAATACGATTCTCAAGGCCTATGACGGCCGTTTCAAGGACATCTTCGAGGAGGTCTATCAGGCCGAGTTCAAGTCGCGCTTCGAGGCCGCCGGGATCGAATATCAGCACCGGCTGATCGACGACATGGTCGCTTCGGCGCTGAAGTGGAGCGGCAAGTTCGTCTGGGCCTGCAAGAATTATGACGGCGACGTCCAGTCGGACCAGGTCGCCCAGGGCTTTGGCTCGCTCGGCCTGATGACCTCGGTGCTGATGACCCCCGACGGCAAGACGATCGAAGCCGAGGCCGCGCACGGCACCGTCACCCGCCACTACCGGATGCACCAGCAGGGCAAGGCGACCTCGACCAACCCGATCGCCTCGATCTTCGCCTGGACCGGCGGTATCAAGTATCGCGGCAAGTTCGACGACACTCCGGACGTCACCGAGTTTGCCGAAACGCTCGAGCGGATCTGCGTCGAGACGGTGGAGCAGGGCCAGATGACCAAGGATCTCGCCATCCTGATCGGCCCCGACCAGAGCTGGATGACGACCGAGCAATTCTTCGAGGCGATCCGAGCGAACCTCGAGAAGGCGATGGCGGCGTAACCTCCCCGGCGCGGGGTCGGCGACCATGCAAAGCATGAAGGAGGGGGCTGGTGCGCGGCACGCACCCCCCACCGGCTTTCAGGCGGTCCCCTCCCCCGTGCCGGGAAGGAATTTAGCGGGCGACTTCACATGCTCGGCCCGCAACCCGAAACCGAGAAACGCCGCCGGCAGCCGCCGAAGCAGCGGGAACCGGCCGACGAGGCGGAGTGGCCACATCGGCTTCACCGGCCCGGAGGCGGCGAGCAAGGGCGTGATGATCCGCTGCTGCGCGAGATTCTGAAAGGCCTGAATGGCACGGACCGCAAGCAGGCGTCGCTTTCGGACCCGCGGCAGCAGATCGTCGACCCCCCTCCCCTCCGCCATCGGGCCGGCGAGAAGATTGGCGGCGGCGACCGCATCCTGGATCGCGACATTGATCCCGACTCCGCCGATCGGCGACATGGCGTGGGCGGCGTCGCCGATGACAAGCAGGCCGGGTAGGTGCCACTGCTCAAGCCGATCGAGCGCGACGGTCAGAAGTTTCACATCATCCCAGCTGCTTATCGCCGACACTTGAGGCGAGATCATGGAGGCAGTCCGGGCCACTTCGGAGCGGAAGGCTTCCAGTCCCCTGCCCCGCACAGCCTCCGCCTCGCCCTTGGCGAAAACATAGGCGCATTGCCAGTAATCGCCGCGGTCTATCAGCGCCATGATCCGCCCCCCGGTGAACACCCCAGTGGTGCGATTGTCCGGGGTTCGCTCCTTGGGCAGCCGGAACCAGAATATGTCCATCGGCGCACCGAGCTCGCGCAGCGGCAGCTGCGATTCGGCGCGCAGCACGGAACGGCGGCCATCGGCGGCGATGACGAGCTTCGACCGTATCTCGAGAGGCTCGCCGCGATGATGGCAGGCCACTCCGCAGATCGCGCTCTCGTCGCGCAGAAGTCGGGTCGCCTCGGTCTCCATCATGAGCCGGAAGGTCGGCAGCCTCCGAGCCTGCTCGGCCACGAAATCGAGGAACTCCCATTGCGGCATCAGGGCGATGAAGTTCCAGCGCGGGTCGAAATGACTGAAGTCGGCGACCTCGATCCGGGTCGTCCCGACATAGGCCGTGATGTCCGGCACCTCGTCATGCGGACGGAGCAGCAGGGATTCGAGCAGGCCGATCTCGTGGAAGATCCGCAGGGTCGAGGGATGGACCGTGTCGCAGCGGAAATCGCGGAGGAAGTCCTTGTGCTTTTCGAGCACGATCGTGCGGATCCCGGCACGCGAGAAGAGCAAACCGGCGACCATTCCCGCGGGGCCGCCGCCGACGATGCAAAGATCCGCCGATTCCGCCATCGCCGATGAATAGCCTCGATCGTCCGGCGAACAATCCCCGAGCCTATGCTTTCGAGGCAAATCCTGCATAAGGACCTGATGGCCACCCATTTCCAGACCTCCGGGCTCAGCGACGCGCTGGTGATCCTCGGCGCCGCCGGAGTGGTCATTCCGGCCTTCGCGCGCTTCCGGATTACTCCGGTGATCGGATTCATCCTGGTCGGGCTGCTCGTCGGACCGTTCGGTCTCGGCGCGCTCGCGCACGACATGCCCTGGCTCAATTATGTCACCATCTCCAACCCGCACGCGATCGAACCGTTCGCCGAGTTCGGAATCATCCTCCTGCTCTTCTCGATCGGGCTCGAACTGTCCTTCCGGCGGCTTTGGACGATGCGCCGGCAGGTGCTCGGGCTCGGCGCAGCCGAGCTGTTCGGATCGGCCGCGATCATCGGTGCCGGAATCTATCTGCTCGGCGAGGACGGTTCGGGGGCGACGGCGCTCGGCCTCGCTCTGGCCTTGTCCTCCACCGCTCTGGTCCTCCCCCTGGTCAGCGCCTCGACCCCGGTCGGCCGCTCGGCGCTGGCTATGCTGTTGTTCGAGGATCTCGCGATCGTCCCGATCATCTTCCTGCTCGGAGCGCTCGCCCCTTATGCGGACAGCGGCGGCTGGAGCGGGTTTGGGCGGGCGCTGCTGCTGGGCGGAGTGACGATCGTCGCCATGCTCGGGCTAGGGCGTTTCTTCCTGCCGCGCCTGTTCGCACAGGCGGCGCGGACCAAGAGCCCGGAATTGTTCCTCGCCGCCAGCCTGCTGGTCGTGATCGCGGCCAGTCTCGCCACCACCGCCGCCGGCCTGTCGCCGATCATGGGCGCGCTGATCGCCGGAATCCTGATCGCCGAGACCGATTATCACAGCGAAGTCGAAGTGATCACCGCTCCGTTCCGCGGCCTCGCCCTCGGCATCTTCCTGATCACGGTCGGGATGAGCGTCAACATCCGCCTCGTCGTCGCGGACTGGCCAGCCATTCTCGCCGGAGTCGCAGCGGTGGTCGTGGTGAAGACCCTGGTCACGGCGGGGCTGCTGCTGCTTGGCGGGGCGCGCAGGAGCGTCGCCGCAGAAGCCGGCGTGCTGATGGCGTCGCCCTCCGAGACCAGCCTGATCGTGCTCGGCGCGGCGGCGACCGCCCGACTGATCACTGCCGACACCGCGGCCTATTGGCAGATCGTCACCGCGATCGGCCTGACCATCACCCCCTTGCTCGCGAAGCTGGGGCACGTTGCCGCGAAGCGCATGGACCGGCGCTCGGACGGCGACCTTTCGACCATGGTGACAGGCGATTCGAGCGGCCGGGTGGTGGTGATCGGCTATGGCCGGGTCGGCAGGCTGGTCGCGGACATGCTGACCACGCACGATCGCGCCTTCGTCGCGGTGGATTCGGACATCGACAATGTCGCCGCCTGCCGCCGCGAGGGCGTGCCGGTGATCTTCGGCGACGTCTCGCGCTCCGAGCTGGTCGACCGCCTGCACCTCGGCCACGCCAGCGCGCTGGTGCTGACGATGGACAATCCGGTGCTGGCGGTCTCGCTGACCAGGAAGGTGCGGGCCTGGTGCCCCAACCTCACCATCGTCGCACGGGCCCGCGATGCCGGTCATGCCGCCGAGCTCTACCGCGCGGGCGCCAGCGATGCGGTTCCCGAGACGCTCGAATCCTCGCTGCAGCTCTCGGAGGCCTTGCTCGTCGATCTCGGCATGGCGATGGGGCCGGTGATCGCGTCGATTCACGAGAAGAGGGCCCAGCTCCGCCAGGAGATCATGGCCCAGGGCCAGCTCAGCCACGCCCCCCCGGAGCGCGGGCGTCGGCTCCGCGACGCGCTGCCCGGCGGCGGCGCCGCAGCCTGAGGGCGTTGACGGGACTCGCTTTCGCTCATTAGGCTGCGTGGGAGCGCTCCCAGACAGACGCGCGACGCGGAGAGAGACGATGAGGATCACACGACGCGATCTGTGCGTGGCCCTGGCCGCCGCGAGCTGTTCCGCAGCACTGCTCGCGCAAGGCTCGCCGGCCCCGATCGGTCCATCGGTGTTCGAGTGGAGTGCGCTGCCGGTCAAGAAAACCGACACCGGCGAGCTTCGCGAGGTCTTGCGCGGCCCGACCGCGACGCTGGCCGAGCTCGAACTTCATATCACGACGCTAGACCCAGGCATGGCCTCGCACCCGCCGCATCGGCACCCCAATGAGGAGCTGGTGATCGTCGACCGGGGCCAGGTCGAGACGCTTTCCGACGGATTGTGGAAGAAGGCAGGACCCGGGTCGATCATCTTCAACGCGTCGAATTCACTGCACGCGCTGAGGAATATCGGCAGCGGGCCGGCAACCTATCATGTGATCAACTGGAAGAGCGCCGCCACCCCGGCGGGCTGAGCGAGGAACGTCAGAGCCATGGATCCGACCGATCGCCGCACCCTCCTGGCCGCCGGTTTCGCAGGACTTGCGGCAAGCCTCCCTGCCGATCTCCTCGCCCAGACCCAGGCTTCGGGGAATGCAGTCTCCGCGGAAGCTGCGCCGGCCGGCCCGGAGCCGCAGGCGCGCCATCGCATCCGCTTCGCGGTGATCGGCCTCGACCATGCCCATATCTATTCGATGACCGACGCGATGATCCGAGGCGGCGGCACGCTGGCCGCCTTCCTCGCCGGCGATCCGGCGCAGATCGCGACCTTTCGCAAGCGCTATGGCGACATAAGGCTGGCGCGAAGCGAGGCCGAAATCCTCGAGGATCCGAGCCTCCAGCTGATCGTCGCGGCGCCGATACCCGATCTTCGAGCGCCGCTCGGAATCAGGGCGATGCGCGCCGGCAAGGATTATCTCGCCGACAAGCCCGCGATCACCACGCTGGGCCAGCTCGCCGATGTGCGCCGCGCGATCGCGGAGACTGGCCGCAAGTTCGCGATCCTCTATTCGGAGCGGCTCGAGGTCCGCGCCGCGGTCCATGCCGGTGAGCTCGTCCACCAGGGCGCGATCGGCAGGGTCGTGCAGACGATCAACATCGCCCCGCATCGAGTGAGCGCTCCGTCCCGCCCGGACTGGTTCTGGGACAAGGCGCGGTATGGCGGGATCCTCGCCGATATCGGCTCCCACCAGGCCGACCAGTTCGTCTTCTACACCGGCTCCAAGGCCGCTCATGTCGTCGCATCGCAGACCGGTAATTTCGCCTGGCCGCAGCATCCGCAATTCGAGGATTTCGGCGACATGATGCTGACCGGCGATGGCGGCACCGGCTATGTCCGTGTCGACTGGTTCACCCCCGACGGCCTGTCCACCTGGGGCGACGGCCGGCTCTTCATCCTCGGCACCCAGGGTTATATCGAGCTGCGCAAATATGTGGATCCGGCCGGCCGGCCCGGAGGCAACCACCTGATCATCGCCGACCGGAAATCGACCCGCTACATCGACTGTTCCAAGGTCTACCTCCCGTTCGGGCCGCAATTCGTCTCCGACGTGGTCGAGCGGACGAGCAACGGCCAGGACCAGGACCAGGCCCTGCTCGCAGCCGAGCTCGTCCTCACCGCCCAGAAGAACGCCACCCGACCCATTTCGGTCTAGGAGACGATGATGGCAGGTTTCTCGCGCCGAGCCCTGATCCGCGGCAGCGCCGCCCTCGCCTTTCCCGCCATCGTCCCGTCGCGAGTCCTCGGCGCGAACGCCCCGAGCAATCGGATCAATGTCGGAGCGATCGGCGTCGGCAGGATATCGCGGATCCACGACATCAAGGAGGTGTCGAAGCAGGCGGACGCCCATATCGTCGCGGTCTGCGACCTCGACACCAAGCGGATCGCGGCCGGCCAGCGGCTGGTCGACGAGATCTATGCTGCGAAGCGAATCGAGGGCTATTCCGGGACACGCGGCTATGCCGACCATCGCGCCCTGCTCGCCAATCCCGACATCGACGCCGTTCTGATCTCGACCCCGGACCACCAGCATGCCCGGCTCGCCATCGACGCGGTGCGCGCCGGCAAGCATGTCTATCTGCAGAAGCCAGCCTCGCTGACCATTTCCGAAGGCCGCCATATGGCGGACGCCGTGGAGGCATCGGGCAAGGTGCTACAGATCGGTTCGCAGCAGCGCGGCCAGGAGCCCTGGCCGCAATTCCACCGCACCTGCGAGCTCGTCCGCAACGGCAGGATCGGCGAGCTTCGTCATGTCGAGATCGGATTGCCGGGCGATCCTTCCGGTCCGGAGGCGCCACCGATGCCGGTGCCGCCCAATCTCGATTACGACGCCTGGCTCGGCTCGACCCCTTTGGTTTATTATACCGAGATGCGGGTCCATCCGCAGGACGGCAGCTTCGATCGGCCCGGCTGGCTGCGCTGCGAGCAGTTCGGCGCGGGGATGATCACCGGCTGGGGAGCGCACCATGTCGACATCGCCCATTGGGGGATGGACATGGAGCATTCGGGCCCGATCGAGGTGTGGGGCAAGGCGGAATTCCCCAAATCCGGTCTCTGGAACGTGCACGGCCCATTCGAGACCCATGCCCGCTACGCGAACGGCGTGACCATGACGATCTCCGGCGCCCTCGCCAACGGGATCAGGTTCATCGGCAGCGAAGGCTGGATCTTCGTCACTCGGAGCGGCGCGGTGACTCCGAGCGATCCCAAGGGGCCCCAGGTCGATGCGCTGGTCGCGAGCGATCCGAAGATCCTGGCGAGCGTGATCGGCCCCAACGAGATCCATCTCTACAGGTCGGCCGAACAGCACCGCAACTGGCTCGACGCGATCCGCAGCGGAGCGCCGGTCAGCGCCACGGCGGAGATCGGCCACCGCGCCTGTTCGACCTGCCTGATTCACTCCATCGCAATGCACGTTCCGCGCCGGCTGAACTGGGATCCGGCCAAGGAAAGTTTCGTCGGCGACCACGAGGCCAACGCGATGCTGAGCCGTCCGCAGCGTCCGAAATACGCGAT
>JAQGLD010000537.1 GCA_028293055.1 Alphaproteobacteria bacterium | reverse complement strand
CATGCCTCGCTCGGCGGCCGGGCCGCGCCGGTTCGCGACGGCCTCGACGGCGACCAGCGTTTCTTCCTCGCCAGGGCGCAGATGTGGCGAGCGATCTTCTCGCCCGATT
Source organism: Alphaproteobacteria bacterium (assembly GCA_028293055.1). Taxonomy (GTDB): domain Bacteria; phylum Pseudomonadota; class Alphaproteobacteria; order Sphingomonadales; family Sphingomonadaceae; genus Allosphingosinicella. Next base: position 2,917 of record JAQGLD010000537.1, on the reverse strand, counting down.
TCCTGCGCAACCAGCTCGTCACCGGTTCGAACGCGCCGCCCTACATGCGGATCAACGGCCCGTTGCCGAATGTCGACGCCTGGTATGCGGCTTTCGCGGTCCGGCCGGGCGACCGGCGCTATCGGGCGCCCGCGGATCGCGTCCATGTCTGGTAAGCGGTGATCCGGCGGCTGGCCCGCATCCGCCGACGTCCCGGGCCGCCGGCCCGGGCGAGCCCCAAGGCCCGGCGGACGGGGCGGGACCGGCGCCCGCCGGGCGGGAATGCTGCGAATGGCACGCTGGCGCGGCCAGACGTCCCGTTCGATCCTTTCGGAGACCGGCGTCGCGCTGCACATCGGGCCGGGATGATCGCCAGCGACGAGATTGCGGATGCCTATGCGGATGGGAGGCTCTCGCGGCGGGTGGCGCTCGCCTTCATTCTCCTGTTCTGGACGGCGCAATTTTCGATACTGACCCTGCAGCGTTATTATGCGGTCGGCATGTTCCTGCCACGCCTGATGCTGCCGCGGATGGTGGTGACTCTGGTGGCGATCCTCTATTCGATCGCCGTTGCGGAAGGGCTTCGAAGGCTCAGCCCCAGGGCGCTCGGCGCGCGGCTGGCGGCCGGCTTCGGCGGAGCATTGCTCGGCTGTCTCGTCCATGCGGTCTGCAATTATTGGATCTTCGCGTGGATGGTGCCCGGGGTCGCGGCATTGCCGCTTACCGCGGAGACCTATGCCCCGCCGCTACTGCAATGGTTCTGGTCCTATTTCGCCTTGGTTGGAACCTTGCTCGCGATCGGCCACAGCCTTGCCTTGCGCGACCAGGAGCAGTGCATGTCGGTGCTTCAGCGCGCCTCGCATGCGGCCCAGCTCCGTTCGCTGCGCCTTCAGCTCAACCCGCATTTCATGTTCAACACGCTCAACTCGATCAACGCCCTGATCGGCAGGGAAAGGCTGCGCGACGCCGAGGCGATGGTCGAGAATCTCTCCGATTTCCTTCGCCTCAGCCTCGAGGCCGCGCCGGAGGAACAGGTGACGTTCGCGCGCGAGATCGAACTCCAGCGCCATTATCTCGACGTCGAGTCGATCCGCTTCGCCGACCGGTTCAGCGTGGTCTACGAGATCGACGACGCTGCGCACGGAGCGTTGGTCCCCGCGCTGATCACCCAGCCGCTGGTGGAGAATGTCATCCGTCACGCGGTCACCCGTACGCTGGAGCCGGTGGTGTTGACGATCTCCGCCGGGCGCGACGGCGAATGGCTGCGGATCGCAATCATCAACTCGGCCTGGCGCTCCTCCGGCAAAAAGGGGCGGGCGGGTACCGGGCTGGGGATACGCAATGTCGCGCTGCGGCTGCGCGGCCATTATGGCCATGCGTTCGGGTTCGAAGCCGGGCGGGCAGCCGATGGCGGCTTCGCCGTGCGTCTCGCTCTGCCCTTCGCGACGGAAGGCTGAGCATGTTGCGAGCCGTCATCTGCGACGACGAGGAGCTCTCGCTCGACCGGCTCAACTGCCTGTTGCCGCGGCTGTGCGATGTGACCGTCGTCGCCACCGCGCGCGACGGGCTGGCCGCGCTCGACTCGATCAACCAGGCTCGCCCGGATGTGGTCCTGCTCGATATCGAGATGCCCGGCCTCGACGGCTTCGACGTGGTCGAGCATCTTGCGTGGGACCGCTTGTCGGCACCCTTGATCATCTTCGTCAGCGCCTATCCCGCCTTCGCTGCGCAGGCGTTCGAGGCTGGAGCAATCGACTTCCTGACCAAGCCGGTGCGCCGCGCCCGGCTCGAAATCGCGATCGATCGGGTCAACCGCGCCATCGCCGACCGCAGTGCCGCCGCCAGGCTCGAGCTGCTGGCCGCCCAGCTCGACGCGCTCCGCCGCGCTTATGGCGAGCAATCCGATTGTACCGGCCATGTCTGGGTGAAGCGCCGCGACGGCCGTGTGCGTCTCGAGCTCGAACAGGTCGAGCGGGTCGACGCGGAGGGTGAATATGTCCGCTTACATTATCCGGGCGGATCCTATCTCCACCGCGATTCGATCACCGCGATCGAAGAGAGGCTGGATCCGCGCCGATTCGTGAGAATCCATCGCTCGACGATCATCCGCCGCGCGGATGTCGTCGGAGTGACCCGCCGCGCGACCGGAAGCTATTATGTGACGACGTCGGCCGGCGCCCAACTGCCGGTGGGACGCAGCTATCGCCGTATCGCCCGCGGTCTCACCGCTCCAGCCTAAGCAGGCCACGCGCCCGCCTCGACGCGATAGTCGCACGCGAGCGTGACCCGGGTCGTCCGCCGCGCGAATGGTCACCAGCCCCTGCAGCTCGGACTGCGCGACCTTGCCGAGCAGCCTCATGGTCTTCGGGCGGTGCGCGAAACGGGCATGGCTCGAACGCTCGCCGCGGCGCAGGCTCCGCGCACTCGCAAAGTCGCCGGCGTGCCTGGAAGCGGGCCGACCCGCCCGCTCCATGCCCAGGGCCGCTCAACGGGGCTCCACGTCCCGGCGAGGCACGGCGAGCGTCCCGACGTGGCGGACGAACGGCCTCTTCGCCCGGCAGGTTTTTCGCGTGACGACGGCCTGTGCGGAAGGGCCGCCGGTTCCTTGTTCGCGGCTGTCCGATGCGCAATTCGCGCGGGACGGTACGCCGCCGTCTAGCCCTTCCGGCATGCACCTTAGCCCGCCCGATCCGATGGCCTGCGTCGAAACATCCGCGATGCGGCCCCGCCATGGCGAAGCACGAGGGCGGATCCTGCGGGCGTTCGACGCACTGCTTCGCTCGAGCCCGGCCGACACGATCAGCATCGACGCGATTGCCGCCGCCGCCCGACTTTCCCGACGGACCGTGTTCAATCAGTTCGAGACCAAGGACGCGTTGTTTCGAGCGTCGCGCGAGGCCTTGTTTCGCCAGGTCGTGACGCAGATGCCTCCGGAGGA
>JAQGLD010000534.1 GCA_028293055.1 Alphaproteobacteria bacterium | reverse complement strand
TCCGGGCCGCCGCCCCTACCCCCCCACCGTCGCGATTGCACCTTTTCTCGGCGCTGCACTATAGCCCACCCCTGTCAGACCTGTTCGCGTACAACGCCCCCACTTCCAGCGATTATGACGCCCATTCGATCGAGGTGCTCGAAGGGCTGGAGCCGGTCCGCCGGCGGCCGGGAATGTATATAGGTGGCACCGACGAGCGAGCGCTCCACCATCTCGCCGCCGAAGTGCTCGACAATTCCATGGACGAGGCCGTCGCCGGCCACGCCAACCGCATCGAGGTCACCCTCGAAGCCGGCAATCGCCTGACCGTGACGGACAATGGCCGCGGAATGCCGGTCGACCCCCACCCCAAATATCCCGGCAAATCGGCGCTCGAGGTGATCCTCACCATGCTCCATTCCGGGGGCAAGTTCTCGAACAAGGCCTATGCCACTTCGGGAGGCCTGCACGGAGTCGGAGTCAGCGTGGTCAACGCGCTCTCGACCGAGACGATCGTCACTGTGGCCCGCAACAAGGAGCTGTACCGGCAGAGCTTCTCGCGCGGCGAGCCTACCACCGGTCTCGAACGGCTCGGTCCCACTCCGAACCGCCGCGGTACGACCGTCTCCTTCGTTCCCGACACGACTATCTTCGGCGACGAGGCGAAGTTCAAGCCGGAGCGGCTCTACCGGCTGGCCCGGTCGAAGGCGTATCTGTTCGCAGGAGTCGAGATACGCTGGAAGTGCGACCCTGCCCTGATCGGCGACGACACTCCTGCCGAGGCCGTATTCCAGTTCCCGGGCGGGCTTGCCGACCATCTCAAGGAAGAGGTCGGCGACCGCGCCTGCGCCACCTCCGATTTCTTCAAGGGAAGGCAGGATTTCCCCAACGGCCAGGGAATGGTCGAATGGGCGGTCGCCTGGCCCTTGTGGAGCGAGGGCGCCTCCTCTTATTATTGCAACACGATCCCGACCCCCGACGGCGGTACCCACGAGCAGGGCATCCGCACCGCCTTGACCCGCGGCATCCGCGCCTTCGCAGAGCTGGTGGGGCAGCAGAAGAAGGCGAAGGACATCCAGGCCGAGGATGTCGTCGGCGGCGCCGAGATCATGCTGTCCCTGTTCATCCGCGACCCGCATTTCCAGAGCCAGACCAAGGACCGGCTGACCAGCCCGGACGCCGCCCGTCTCGTCGAGGCCGCGGTGCGCGACCATTTCGACCATTATCTCGCCGACAATATGGAGCGTGGCCGCGCCCTGCTCGGATTCGTCGTCGATCGGATGGACGATCGCCTGCGCCGGCGCGCCGAGCGGGAGGTCAAGCGCAAGAGCGCGACCAGCGCGCGCAAGCTGCGCCTTCCCGGCAAGCTCACCGACTGCGCCAATGACGATCCGGCGGGTACCGAATTGTTCATCGTGGAAGGCGACAGCGCCGGAGGCTCGGCCAAGCAGGCGCGAGACCGCAAGACCCAGGCAATCCTTCCGATCCGCGGCAAGATCCTCAACGTGGCCTCGGCAAGCGCCGACAAGATTCGCGGCAACCAGGAGATTGCAGACCTGACCCTCGCGCTCGGCTGCGGGATACGCGACCGCTGCGATCCTGCCCAGCTTCGCTACGACCGGATCATCATCATGACCGACGCCGATGTCGACGGCGCTCATATCGCCACCTTGCTGATGACCTTCTTCTTCAACGAGATGGGCAAGATCGTCGAGGACGGCTCGCTCTATCTCGCCCAGCCGCCGCTCTACCGCCTCGCCGCCGGCGGGACCGTCGCTTATGCCCGCGACGACGCTCATCGCGGCGAGCTCGAGGCGACGATGTTCAAGGGCAAGAAGGTCGAGGTCAGCCGGTTCAAAGGCCTCGGCGAGATGAACCCGGGGCAGCTTCGCGAGACGACGATGGATCCGAAGTCGCGCACCCTCATCCGGATCACCCTGCCCGAGGATTATCAAAAGCAGCACAAGGTGCGCGAGCTGGTCGACAAGCTCATGGGCCGCAACCCGGAGCACCGCTTCGCCTTCATCCAGGACCATGCCGGCGAGATTGCCGAGGAAGCGATCGACGCCTGATGAGGCCGGTCCCTCCCCTGAGCGCAACTCAGGGGGAGGAATGGTGCAGCCCTATCGCCCCGCCATAAGCACGCCGTCGCGCTCGCCCAGGGCAAGCTTGAGGGCAGCGCCGCCGGAGGCCTGGGCGGCCTGGGCGACCGTCGCGGACACGCAGCCATCCTCGTCCGCCTTGAGCGGCTGCTCGCAAAGCTTGCGGGCGGCGCGATCGATCCGCTTGAGCGCGGCGGCCCGGCCCGCGGCGGTATTCATGTCGAGGTCGCTATAGTAGACATGGAAGCTGTCATTTCCGACCTTCCAGCTATGGCCTTCGGCGGCGAGCGCGGGAGCGAGGGGGAGGAGGGTCAGGGCGAGAGTGAGAGCGAGCCTGTTCATGATGCGATCCCTTCGATGGACCGGGCCGACTGCCCGGGCTGAACCCGGTTTCGCTCGTTTCGTCTCCCGACCGACAGGACGTGGACCTGACGAAGGCCGGATGATTTGCCGATGATGAGCGATTCCAGCGACTTGGAGCGGGCTGGCGGGGTCGATCTGGCGCATGCGCCGGGCTTTTCGCTCGGTCGGTTGAGCGTTCGCCCCGATCTTCGTCAGCTCGTCCGCGCCGACGACGGAGCCGAGGAGATCGTCGAACCCAGAGTCATGCAGGTTCTGGTCGCACTAGCCCGGGCGCGCGGCGCCATCGTCACTCGCGACGATCTCGTCCGCGATTGCTGGAGCGGCCGAATCGTCGGAGAGGATGCGATCAACCGCGCCCTCTCCCGGGTGCGGCGAATCGAGGAGGGGATCGGAAAGGGATCGTTCGCCCTCGAGACGGTGACCCGGGTCGGTTACCGGCTGATGGAAGCAGAGCCCGGGCCAGGCGCAACTCGAAACATTGCACCGGCATTGCCTTCGGTCGGCCCCATCGGTCGCCGAAGCCTTATCGCGGGCGGCGCGGCGCTCGGGGCGACGGCTCTGGCCGGTAGCGTCTTCTGGCTGGCCGCCGGGCACCAACGCCAGCCGGCGGTTTCCCCGGAGATCGCTTCGCTGATGCAGCAGGCGATGATCGCGCTCGGCCAGGACTCCCGCGAAGGCCAG
>JAQGLD010000524.1 GCA_028293055.1 Alphaproteobacteria bacterium | reverse complement strand
CAGCCGACAGGAGATGATCGAGGCGCTCCACTCGGGCAAGGCCAAGTATAGCACCATCTTCAATTACCCGACCCTGACATGGGCCGATATCGGAGCGATCGGCTGGCTGGTCGACGGCGCCGCGATCATGAACCAGGTGCCGCTGCAGCGCACCTCCTATGGCCCCTACGCCCGCGCGATGGTCCGGGTGTGCAAGGAGGAGAGCTTCCACCAGCGCCAGGGTTATGAGATCACCATGGCGATGGCGCAAGGCACGCCCGAGCAGAAGCGCATGGCGCAGGACGCCCTGAACCGCTGGTGGTGGCCGTCGCTGATGATGTTCGGCCCGCCCGACGCCGACAGCCCAAACACCGCCCAGTCGATGCGCTGGCGGATCAAGCGCGACACCAATGACGATCTTCGCCAGCGATTCGTCGACATCACCGTCCCGCAGGCCGAGGCGCTCGGCCTGAAGGTGCCCGATCCGGCTTTGAGCTGGAACGAGGCCAGCGGCCGCTACGACTTCGGCGAGGTCGACTGGGAGGAATTCTACGCCGTCGTCCGGGGGGAGGGGCCGGTCGCTAAGGAACGGATCACTGCCCGCCGCAAGGCCTGGGAGGATGGCGCCTGGGTCCGCGAGGCCGCCGAGGCCCATGCCGAGAAGCAGGCCAGCAGGAAGGCCGCATGAGCAAGGACTGGCCGCTCTGGGAAGTGTTCGTCCGCTCCAGGGGCGGAATGGCGCATCGCCACGTCGGCTCCGTCCACGCGCCGGATGCCGAAATCGCGCTCCGCCATGCGCGCGACACCTATACCAGGCGGATGGAGGGGGTGAGCCTGTGGGTGGTACCCTCGGCCTCGATCGTCGCCTCCGATCCGTCCGATGACGCCGCGATGTTCGATCCGGCCCAGGACAAGATCTACCGCCACCCGACCTTCTATTCGATTCCCGACGATGTGAAGCACATCTGATGGCCTCGCTGCCGCCATTTCCTCCCCGGAACTCCCGTGAGTCGGGTTCAGGCGAGGATGTCCTCTTCGCCTATCTGCTCCGTCTCGGCGACGACAGCCTGATCCTCGGCCAGCGGCTCGGCGAATGGTGCGGCCATGCGCCATCGGTCGAGGTCGACCTCAGCCTTGCCAACATGGCGCTCGACCTGATCGGCCAGGCCACCTTCTTCCTCGATCGTGCCGCGGAGGTCGAGGGGCGGGGCAGGGACGGGGACCGCCTCGCCTTCCACCGCGATGTGCTCGATTTCCGCAATTGCTGGCTGGTCGAGCAGCCCAATGGCGATTTCGCACAGACCATGGCTCGGCAGTTCCTGTTCTCGACCTGGCAAAAATTGCTGTTCGGCCATCTCGTCGGATCGACCGATGCAACCCTCGCCGCCATCGCGGAAAAGGCCGTGAAAGAAGTCACTTATCACCAGGACCTCGCATCTGAATGGATCATCCGCCTCGGCGACGGCACCGATGAAAGCCGACGCAGGATGATCGAGGGGCTCGACTGGATGGCGCGCTTCGTCCCCGAGCTTTTCGAGATGGACGAGATCGCGGTCGCCGCCGCCGAGTCCGGGATCGGAGTCGATGTCACCCACTTCCGCGGCGACTATGACCGGATCACCGGCGAGGTGCTGCGCGAGGCGGGGCTGGAGCGACCTGCGGAGCAACGGCCGGTTCTCGGCGGCCGGCGCGGCCATCATGGCGAGCATCTCGGCCATTTGCTGTGCGCGATGCAGTTCCTTCCGCGAACCTACCCGGATGCGACATGGTAGGGACGGGGCGCTCGAACGCTGCCCCTCCCCTTGACGGGGAGGGGTTGGAGAGGGGTGGATTCTCCGCTCGTGCGGCGGTTTTCTCACAGTCCACCCGGACCCGACCCTCCCCCATCGAGGGGGAGTGCTCGATGCCAATCTGGCAAGTCCTCTCGGACGTGGAAGATCCAGAGATTCCAGTGATTTCTGTGGTAGATCTTGGCATCGTACGTGAAGTCGATACGGCCCGCCGCCGGGTCGTCATAACCCCGACTTATACCGGCTGCCCGGCCACGCGGGTGATCGAGCAGGACATAAGAGCGGCGCTCGACTCGGCCGGGTATCGCGACTGGACGATCGCCACCGCTTTGTCGCCGGCCTGGACGACCGACTGGATCAGCGCCGACGGCCGCCGCAAGCTCCTCGCTTATGGCATTGCCCCGCCGGTTCCGGCCGGCGAACGCGCCGTGCACTGCCCGCAATGCGGTTCGGGCGCGACCGAGGAGATCAGCCGGTTCGGCTCGACCCCGTGCAAGGCGCTTTGGCGCTGCCGGGACTGCGCCGAACCCTTCGATCTTTTCAAATGTCATTGAGCCGCGGATGAGCGCAGCCTTCCATCGCCTGGAGGTCGCCGAGGTGCGGCCCGAAACCGCCGATTCCAGCTCGATCCTCTTTCATGTTCCGGAAGAGCTTCGGCAGACGTTCCTGTTCCGTCCCGGCCAGCATCTCACCCTTCGCGCGATGATTGCGGGCGCCGAGGTCAGGCGCAATTATTCGCTGTGCGTCGCACCCGAAGACGGGGAGCTGCGCGTCGCGGTCAAGCGGATCGGGGGCGGGATCTTCTCCAACTGGGTCAACGACAAGCTCAAGCCCGGCGACGCGATCGACGTCATGCCGCCGCACGGCAGCTTCACCTGGGAATTCGTGCCCGGCGCGGCCAACCATTATGTCGCATTCG
>JAQGLD010000479.1 GCA_028293055.1 Alphaproteobacteria bacterium | reverse complement strand
AGGGCGCGAAACGCAGCCTTGTCGGTCTCGATCGCGGCGTCGCTTTCGCCCAGCTTGGCATTCTTGAAGTCGTGATAGTTGAGCGTCGTCCAGACCATGTCGACCGGTTCGGTCACCGGGATGCTGCCTCCGGCCGCCACCGTGTAGCTGACATTGGGATGGCTTGCCGCCCAGCTCTCAACCGCGGGGGAGGGCCTCGGCCCGAAGCCGAACACATGTCCGGAGGCGCCGACCGCCTGGCCGAGCAGCCGGGTGAAATAGCCGCCGCCGGGCGCGACCTCGGCGATGCGCAGGCCTGGCCGGATGCCGGCAAAGGCCATGACCTCGGCAGGCTTGCGATCGGAGTCGCGCGCCCGATCGGCCTCTGGCCGGTCCGGATTGGCCAGTGCGGCCGCGAAATCGCTCGCCCGGGGCTTCGCGGCTTGTGCGAACGAGGCCACCGCCAGCGCCGCAGCCCCTGCCCAGATCGTCACCTTGCGCCCATCCATATCGTCATCCCTCCGCGATCGTTCTTACCCTCTTTCGGGGAAATCGACCCCGCCGTCATCACGAGGATACAGCCATTGAGTGATTGCGCCGCCCGATCGCACCCTCCCTGACCGGGGATCGAGCCGCCGATCGCCCAACGCGCGCAACGCACCGTTAATTCGATTGGCGTAGGAGCGGAGCGAAGGAGGATAGGGCGAGTGCAATATGTAGTGTTCCGCCGCGGCGGCGAGCCGGGCAAGATCGCGATCAACCCGGCCCAGGTAACGGAAGTCCGTTCCTCGCCAGGGCCTTATACCGACATCCACTTCGGCGCTCACCGAATCGCGGTCGAGGGCACGTTCGACCAGGTCGTCTCGCGGCTGTCAGGACGGAACATGAGCAATGCCGAGGCCACCGAGCCGGTCGCTGTCGAAGGCTGGCTGGCTAGACAGGTCGGCCACCGCTGAGCGGACGACGGTCTTAATCTTTCGCTAACCTTGTTCGCACAATGTGGTCGCGAAGGAGACTCGCCATGTTCATGCAGCGGATCGAAAACGCCGACACGGTCATCGCCAGGCCGCGGCCGCTTGCGTTGAAGCTTGGCGCGGGTTTTCTCTTCCTCTGCCTGTCGGCAGTCATCGGTCCGATATGGCTGGCCGCCTGCGCGCTGTGGTTCGCCGGCGGAGCGCTGGTTCGCGGCCTCGGCGCGCTCGCCGTGCAGGCCTGGCGGACCATGATCTGGGCTGGGGAGGTCGTCGTCGGGCGCTAGGCCGCAAGACCTGCTCCGTTACCCTGCGCCGCGTGCAGGGTCAGCCCGAATCCTCAACCTAGACTATTTGCCCTTGTCAGGTCCGCAGCCGGTCGATCGCCTGCGCCAGCGCCACATAGAGCTTGCCCATGTCGCTCGACAGCAGGGTCACGCCGAGCGGCGAGCCGTCGCGGTCGGCGAGGATCCGGCGCAGCATCGCTTCGAAATCGTGGATGTAGCGGTTCACCTGCTCGCGGAACTCGGGCTCCTCGTCATAATGGCGGACGATTTCCCGCGCTTCGCTATTGTCGAGCAGCCGCACCGCGCGGCGGGTGAAGACTCCGCGGTCGCCCTTGAGATAGGCGGCCCAGGCGCTATCGGTGACATCGTTCGACAATATCTTGGTGACATCGATCGCGGTCGAATTGAGCGATTCGATCAGCAGCGCGACCCGGCGCGAGAAATTCTCGCTGTCCTGCGCCTCTCGCTCCTCGCGGTCCTCGTCGATCCGTTGCTCGATCATCGCAGCAGTCTCGCCGATCCCGACCAGCTGGCGGGTGAGCCGAGCCGAGACCTCGCTGGCCGCCGCCAGAGCGCGCTGCGACGCTGCCGCGAGCCCGGCCATCTCCGCCTCGACCGTCTCGCTGACCGCCAGGGCGAGCGCCTCGCGGCTGGCTTCGCCGAGCGAGGCGGCGCTGCGCGGAATCACCTCCGCAATCGCATCGCGAGCGCGTTCGGCGGCCTGGTTTGCGGCTTCGCGCACCCGCAGCAGCGCCTCGATCAGCTCCGGACCAGTCTCGGCGGCGATCCGTGCCGCGCTGTCGCGGGCGGCTTCCGCGGCGACGCCGAGCGCCTCGAGCTGGCCCTGACCGGTGGTGCTGCCTTCCTCGATGCGCAGCAGCAGCGAGTCGAGCGCCTCGCGCTGGCGGCCGATCGCAGCTTCGGCATGCGCGAGTCGATCCGCGGCCGCGTCGGCGGAGGCGTGAATGCTGGCCGCGAGCGGCGCCAGCGGCGACATCGTCTCCCAGGTCCGTTCCGCCCGGGACTCGATTCCCGCGAGGCCGGCGGGAAGCTCCTCATTGAGCCGCAAGGCGATCGCGGCAAGAGTTTCGGCAACCGCGTCGAAGCGGCCGGTCAGCTCCGGGCCGCTATCCTCGCCGATCCGGGTCACGATCCGATGTGCGTCGCCGGCGGCGAGGCGGAGCGCCTCGAGCCGGGCCTCGCCCTCAGCGGCGCCTGCGCCGATCCGGGCGAGAGTGGATTCGGTCTCGGCAGCGCGTTCCGCCGCGGCCTCGGCCGAGGCGTGGACACGGCCGGCGAGCGGCGCCAGCGGCGCAAGCGCCTCGCGGGTGCGTTCGGCCTGCGCTTCGACCCCGGCCAGCCCGGCGGGAATCTCCTGGTTGAGCCGGTCGGCGATCGCGGCGAGCGCTTCGGAGACGGCGTTGGCGCGGCCGAACAATTCGGGGCCGCTGTCGGCGGCGATTCGAGCGACGATCTCCTGGGTGTCGCCGGCGATCGCGCGCATCGAGTCGAGCCTCGCTTCGCCTTGAGTGGCCCCTTCGCCGATCCGGGCGAGGGTGGATTCGGTTTCGGCTGCCCGATCCGCGGCGGCCTTGGCCGAGGCCTGGACTCGCCCGGCAAGCGGGGCCAGCGGCGCCAGGGCCTCATGGGTTCGCTCGGCGTGCTCGGCGACTCCGGCCAGGCCGGCGGGGATTTCGGCGCCGAGCCGGTCCGCGATCGCGGCGAGGGTTTCGGCGACAGCGGTCGCGCGGCCGAACAATTCTGGGCCGCTGTCGGCAGCGATCCGGGCGACGATCGTCTGCGTGTCCGCGGCGATCGCGCGCAGGATGTCGAGCCGCGCCTCTCCCTCGACGGCGCCTTCGCCGATCCGGGTGAGAGTCGATTCGGCTTCCGCGGCGCGCTCCGCCGCGCCCTCGGGCGCGGCGAGAACCCGGCCGGCGAGCGGCACGAGCGGCGACAGGATTTGATGCGCGTGTTCGGCCTGAGCCTCGACCGAGGCCAAGCCGGAGGGAAGTTCGTCCTGCAGCCGGGCGGAAACCAGTGCGAGCGTTTCGGCGATCAAATTCGCGCGCCCGATCAGCTCAGGTCCGGCATTCTCGGATATCTGGGTGACCAACAGCCGAGTCTGCCCCGCAATCTCGCGAAGCACGAGCAAACGCTCCTCGCTCTCGCCAGTGCCTTCACCGAGCCGCGTCAGGAGCGCCTCCAGCGATTCGCGGCCGCGCGCAATCGCGCCTTCGGCCTCGGCGACCTGGGCCGCAGC
>JAQGLD010000478.1 GCA_028293055.1 Alphaproteobacteria bacterium | reverse complement strand
AGGCTGTACTCGCGGACCTTCTCGGACCGCTGGAGCTCGGCAGGCTCACTCTCACCGCCGAGGGCGCCCTGGTGGATGCCGATGCGCGGGCAGGGGCGCTGATGCGAAGCGGGGTGTTGCTCACCGCCGGCCCGGACGGCGGCTTGGCCACGCGTTCCCCCGCCGCGAACCAGCGCCTCGCCCAGGCGATCGAGCGGCTCGCCGTGAACGGCTCGGCGAAGGCCGAGGCAATCCGTATTACCGATCATCCACGCCTCGATCTTCTGCTGAAGCGATTGCCCGGTCCCGACGACGGCGCGGGCGGGGCGCTCCTGATCGCCTATCTGCAGGGAGATCGTGTCTCCTCGCACGGCTCGGCGGAGATCCTCGGCATGTTGTTCGGACTCGCGCCGCGGGAGGCTCGGCTCGCCACAGTGCTGGCCGAGGGACGGGGAATCGGCGAAGCCGCCGTGCGGCTCGGCCTCACCGTCGAGACCGCCCGAAATTATTCGAAGACGCTCTACGCCAAGCTCGGCGCGCGCGGACAGGCGGAGCTCGCCACTATCGTGTCCACCAGCCTTGCCAGGCTCGCCTGACCGACATCGCGTGCAAAAATGGCCCTGGCAGGATTTATGACGGCCTCAACCGGCCCGGATGACCCGCTTCGCCGGTGCCCGCGCAGCCTCGTTCTGCCCGATATGCATGCCCGCGGGCAGCAGGAACGCAGGGTCGTAGCGCCTGGGCTCCCGCAGATCGAAATTCCCATCATGCTGGGTCAGGCTCTGCCGTGCGATCGGCCAGACTTCGCCGCGCAGGAAGATCTGGTCCAGCGTTTTGCCGACACGGTCTTTCCCGGGGCCGGTCACGAAGGCCCGAATCCTCGCATCCATGGCCCCGATATTGCCTCGGTGCGCGCCCCACATTCCGGCCAGGATAACCTCTGCGTGCTGGAGGTTGTCGCGCATCACGTGGAAGGCCGAGCCCGACGCCAGCCAATCCGAGACCGCCCACGCCTCCTTGATATTCGAGACCGAATCCGCGTCGCGTATCAGATAGAAATCCACATCGGGATCGTCCTCCACTAGGAAGCGCCAGAAAGTGCCGTAGCGATCGGCGGGCAGGCCTTCGACCTCCGTCACCTGCGCGCCGAGCCCGGTCAACGACAGGCGAATCGCGTCCGGGACCGATTCATCGACATAGAAGCGAGGTGTCCATGCCGGATACAGGTACGGCGCGACTTGGGCATTCGTGATCGCGCCCGCGACGTAGCGGCGATCGGTGCCCCACAGCGAGAAGGAAATGATGTTGCGGTTCCGCCGCGTCGGGTCGAATGGGCGGGTGAACGGTCGCAGTGGCGGAGCAGGGCTCGCCGCCGCGTCCTTCAGCCGAAGCGCTTCATTGCCGTAGCGGATCGCGCCGTCGGCATCACCGAGCCGCGCTGCGACCGAGCATTGCAGGTCATGGAGCGCGATCGGGTCGATCTCGCTGGCGTGGTGCCTGAGATAATCCCTCGCCTCCGCGTCGCGACCTAGGCGCCTCAGCACGACGGCCATGTTGCAGAGGCTTTCGGAAGTTGGGGACAGGTCGGCAACGGCGCGGGATGCCGAAAGGCAGGCTTCGAAGTCGCCCGCACGCCAGGCGGCGAGCGATTTGGCGCGGTAGATCGCGATGGGGTCGGCGGGGTCGGACATGAGGGCGCGGGTAGCAGCGCGCGGACTCGGCGCCAATGGCGAGCCGGTCCAGCCCGATATCCGTCCCTTTTGAAGCATCTCGCTTCGCGACAGAAAGGATGATCACCATGAAGGGCGTGGTGGGCGCGGCAGGGATTGAACCTGCGACCCCTGCGGTGTGAACACAGTGCTCTACCACTGAGCTACGCGCCCACGCCCTGACCGTCAGAGTGGCAATCGGCCTGACGGAAAAATCGAGCTGCGCGAGGAATGCGCCGCCGTCCGGAGCGATCCCTTAATCGCCCCTCCCCCTGCTGTCCAGCGCCCGCGACCCGATGACGGATGCAGGCGTTTCGGCCCCGCGTGCCGCGTCTAGACTCGGTTCCAGTTCGGTTGAACCGGTACTGAGTCCAGCTTCTCTTGTTTACCGTGTGTTCCGAGCCGCCAAGTGATTGCACTTGGCTCTAACACACTCTAGCGGCCGCCGACCGAATCCTTGAGACCCTTGCCGGCCTTGAACTTGGCCTGGGTGGATTCCTTGATCTGCATCGGCTCGCCGGTGCGCGGGTTGCGCCCGGTCGACGCCTTGCGACGCGAGCATGCGAAAGTACCGAAGCCAACTAGCCGGACCTCGTCGCCCTTCTTGAGGGCGCCGGTGATGGTGTCGAACACACTCTCGACAGCCCGCCCCGCATCACCCCTGCTGAGACCAGTCGTCTCGGCGACCGCGCCGATTAGCTCCTGCTTGTTCATGCTTCCCGAACCCCTTTTTGGTTGCGCCGCCTAGACTCGTAGCCGCGCACCTTCCCATCTAAAATCAGGAGGCCTCGGAGAGTCAAAAGGAAAGCGCGATTTGCCGAGGCAAAATCGCGCTTTCCGGACCCTTGGTCGTTGCTGCAACGCAACGAAATCAGTGGCGGATCGCAGGGCCGCCCTGATCGTCGGGCGCGGCGGCGAGATCAGGGACCACAACGGGGATGAGGTCCTCGGCGTCGGTCCAGTCGATCGGAACGATCGGGCTGACGAGAGCGCGGGCGAGAACTTCGTCGACATGGCGGACCGGAACAATCTCGAGCCCGCCAGTGATCGTCGCCGGAATCTCGACGAGATCCTTCTCATTCTCCCATGGGATGAGCACGGTCGTGATTCCGCCGCGAAGCGCCGCCAGCAGTTTCTCCTTGAGTCCGCCGATCGGAAGCACCCGGCCGCGCAGGGTGACCTCGCCGGTCATCGCGACATCGCGCCGCACCGGGATCCCGGTGAGGGTCGAGATGATCGCGGTGACCATACCGACGCCGGCGGAGGGGCCGTCCTTCGGCACCGCACCTTCGGGCAAATGGACGTGGATGTCCTTGCGACCGAACAGGCTCGGCTTGACGCCATAGCTCGGGCTGCGCGCGCGGACGAAGGAGAAGGCCGCCTGCACCGACTCCTGCATCACCTCGCCCAATTTGCCGGTCGTCTTGATCTGGCCCTTGCCGGGCACCGTCACCGCCTCGATGGTCAGCAGCTCGCCGCCGACCTCGGTCCAGGCAAGTCCGGTCACCGCGCCGATCTGATCCTCTTCCTCGCCCATGCCGTGGCGATATTTCCGAACGCCCGAATAATCGGCGATGTTGTCGGGAGTCAGCTCGACCTTCTCGGTCTTGCCCTCGAGGATTCGGCGAAGCACCTTGCGGGCGACCTTGGCGATCTCCCGCTCGAGCGTGCGAACCCCGGCCTCGCGGGTATAATGCTGGATCAGCCGGCGGAGCCCCTCCTCGCTGAAGATGAGCTCGCCTTCCTTCAACCCGTGGGCTTCGATCTGCTTCGGGATCAAGTGGCGGGTCGCAATCTCGACCTTCTCGTTTTCGGTATAGCCTTCGAGCCGGATGATCTCCATGCGGTCTAACAGAGGCTGCGGCATGTCCATCGTGTTCGCGGTGGTGACGAACATCACGTCGGACAGATCATAGTCGATCTCGAGATAGTGATCCTGGAACTTCGAATTCTGCTCCGGATCGAGCACCTCGAGCAGGGCGGACGCCGGATCGCCGCGGAAATCCTGGCCCAGCTTGTCGATTTCGTCGAGCAGGAAGAGCGGGTTCGAAGTGCCGGCCTTGCGCAGGTTCGACACGATCTTGCCCGGCAGCGAGCCGATATAGGTACGCCGATGGCCGCGAATCTCGGCTTCGTCGCGGACCCCGCCCAGCGACTGGCGGACGAACTCGCGGCCGGTCGCGCGCGCGATCGAGCGACCGAGCGAGGTCTTGCCGACACCGGGAGGCCCGACCAGGCAGAGGATCGGTCCCTTCAGCCGGTTGGTCCGGGCCTGGACCGCGAGATATTCGACGATCCGGTCCTTGACCTTCTCGAGCCCGTAATGATCCTCGTCGAGGATCGCCTCTGCCTCGGCGATGTCCTTCTTGACCTTGGACTTCTTGCCCCAGGGCAGGCCGAGCAACACGTCGAGATAGTTGCGGCTAACGGTCGCCTCGGCGGACATCGGCGCCATCGCCTTGAGCTTCTTGATCTCCGAATTGGCCTTGGTCCGGGCTTCCTTCGAAAGGCGGGTCTTGGCGATCTTGCGGGCGAGCTCGGCAAGCTCGTCGCCCTCGCCTTCCTCGCCTTCATTGCCCAGCTCGCGCTGGATGGCCTTCAACTGCTCGTTCAGATAATATTCGCGCTGCGTCTTCTCCATCTGGCGTTTGACGCGACTGCGGATCTTCTTCTCGACCTGAAGCACGCCGAGCTCGCCTTCCATGAAGGCGAAGGCCATTTCGAGGCGGCGGCTCGGCTCGAGCTCTGCGAGCAGAGCCTGCTTGTCCGACACCTTGATGTTGATATTGGCGGCGACCGAATCGGCGAGCCGCGACGGCTCCTCGATCTGACCGAGCTGAACTGCGGTCTCGGCGGGAAGCTTCTTGTTGAGCTTCGAATAATTCTCGAACTGCTCGACAACCGAACGCATCAGCGCCGAGACTTCGGCGCCCTCGGGCTCGTCGGCCTCGATCAGGTCGATCTCGGCCGAGAGGTGCTGGGCCTGAGCGGTCAGATTGACCAAAGTCGCGCGCTGCTGGCCTTCGACGAGCACGCGCACCGTGCCGTCCGGAAGCTTGAGCAGCTGCAGGACGGTTGCGACCACGCCCATGTCGTAGAGCGCGTCACGATCGGGATCGTCCTCGGCCGGATCGAGCTGGGAAACCAGGAAGATCTTCTTGTCCCCGGCCATCGCGCTCTCGAGCGCCGCCACCGATTTGTCGCGGCCCACGAACAGGGGCACGATCATCTGGGGGAAGACGACGATGTCGCGAAGGGGGAGGACGGGATAGGATTGGGTCATCGATACTCCACTCGCGACACGGTGCCGCGTAGACTCCTCTTATATGGGGTACGGCACGAAAGCATCAATCCACGCTGAAATCTGCATTTCCTGGCCGCAGGAAAGACGATCGACCTGCTCGGCAACGGCCAGA
>JAQGLD010000468.1 GCA_028293055.1 Alphaproteobacteria bacterium | reverse complement strand
TGTGTTCCGAGCCGCCAAGTGTATCCACTTGGCTCGAACACACTCTAAGCCCCCCTGCTCGAATTCCACGAAAAAGGGGCGGATGCCATGGCACCCGCCCCCTCGATTTTCCGCCGGAGCGGACGTCAGCTGTTACGCGGACTGGAGATTGACGGCGCTGGTCTTGCCGCGCTTGTCATTCTCGAGGTCATAGGAAACGCGCTGCTCCTTCTCGAGCGTGCTCATCCCGGCGGCCTCGACCGCAGTGATGTGGACGAACGCGTCATTCCCACCGGATTCGTTGGTGATGAAGCCATAACCCTTGGCATTGTCGAAAAATTTAACGGTGCCGATCGGCATATCTAATTCCTTCATGAAAGTTGGAGCCGCGGAGAGCGGTTCCGGGAGCCTTTGGAAGCGAGAGAAGGAAAAAGGTGCCGCAAAGCGCCGAAGACCATCAATTTGCGACTTTAGCAGCCCACATATAGGGAGTCTCCAACGGAATATTAGGGGGGGTAGGCCGGACGGCCCACTTTTGCGGTATTCGCACCGAGTCAGCCTGCTGGTCGAGCGGTGCAGCCCTGCTATCGTGGCGCATGCTCAGCCGCCGTTCCGCCATTGCATCCCTGGGTGCGTCCGCCACCCTCGCTCTGCCTCTCGCCGCAGGTGCGGCGCCCGCATCGCCGGTCAAGCCGCCGCGTCTTCACCCCGGCGACACCATCGGTTTGGTCGCGCCGGCCATGTTCAGCGATGATATGGTCGAGGTGGACGCGGTGAAGAGCACCATCGCCGCCATGGGTCTCGTGCCCAAGGTCGGGCGCTATGTCACTGCGCGCTACGGTTATCTCGCCGGCACCGATCGCCAGCGCGCCGAGGACATCAATGCGATGTACGCAGACGAGGCGGTGCGCGCGGTGTTTGCGGTGCACGGCGGGTGGGGATCGGCGCGCCTCCTTCCGTTTCTCGACTGGGAGGTGATCCGCCGGAATCCCAAGCTCCTGATCGGTTTCAGCGACGTCACTGCGCTCCATCTCGCTTTTGCAGCGCGGGCGGGGTTCTCTACGATTCACGGCCCCAATGCAGCCAATGGATGGAGCGAGATCAGCTGGAACAGCTTCTGGAGGCTCGCTTTCACGGCCGAGACTCCGCTGTTCCGCAATCCCGACACGGTCGATCCGCTCGCGCCCGAGCGCTGGCGGACCAGCACGATCCGCCCGGGGAAAGCGGCTGGAAGGCTGATTGGCGGCAACCTTTCGGTCCTGACCTCGCTGGTCGGTACGCCTTGGCTGCCGGATTTCGACGGCGCGATCCTGTTCCTGGAAGAAACCGGCGAAGCCGAATATCGGGTCGATCGAATGCTGACCCAGCTCGGGCTTGCCGGCCTTCTGGCCAGGGTCGCCGGAATCGTCTTCGGCCAGTGCACGCGGTGCGCCAGCACTGCCCCCGCTTATAGCGGCTTCACCGTCGCGCAGCTGCTCGACCAGCATCTGGCGCCGCTGGGCGTTCCTGCATTCCAGGGCGCCAATGTCGGACATGTCGCCAACCAGTTCTGCCTGCCGATCGGCGCACGCGTCGAGATCGATGCCGCGGCCGCCACCATCCGGATCCTGGATCCAGTCGTAGCCTAGCATCCAGATTGGCTGGGGTCAGGAAGCCGCCGACGCCGGTGCATCCCCTTGCGCCAGCCAAGCCAGCCAGAAGCGCGCCAGGTCGGCATAGCCGGATCCGGCCGCCGCGGCGGCGGAACGGAATGCGGCCTGCGCTTCCAGGCCGAGTCCCGCCGCGCTCAGCGCCATTCCGAGGCGGGTGTTGAGCCTGCCCGATTCCGCAGTCGGGCCGTTTAGGGCGGCCCGGTATAATGTGGCGGCGTCGCTGTAGCGCCCCATCCCGAACAGCCTGTCCGCCGCCTGCGACTGAGCTGCCGAACCGCCCCCCGACCCGGGGCGAGCGGGCGCCGGCAGCCCGCCGGCCTGCACCGTCATGGCCCGTTCGACTTCTGCGATGATGTCGCGAGTCGGGGATTCATCGGGTCGGAGAATCGCGTCCGAGAGGCCCTCCGCGAGCACCGCCTTCGCCTCGGCATTCACGCCTTCATGCTCGAGCAACTGGGCCAGGCGTTGATATTCGGCGGCCTTGGTGAACCCGCCCACCCTCCGGCTGAAGCGAAGCCAATCGATCTCGAGGCCGTCCTTCGGGGCGGCGAGTTGGCGATAGACGACCAGCGCGTCATGCCAGTTGCGCGCGCTGGGATAGGCAGCGACTAAAGCGAGCCCGGCGGCGCTGGCTTCGCTGACCAGCGAGGCCTGGTTGGCGGCGCTGAGCCACTGCCTGTACCAGAGCTCCGCTGCCCGCTGGCCCGACGCCTTGCGCGCGACGATGGCACGGGCGATCAGCTCCGCGGCGCCTTTCGGATTGTTCTGGGCCTGCTCGACCTGGGCGAGGTTGGCGAGAACGTCGGCATCGCCCGGCTTCATCCCGAGCATTCGCGTCCAGAGCTGCCGAGCCGTCGCGAAATCTCCCCGCTCGAACGCGATTCCGCCCCGCACCCCGAGATAGGAGGCGAGCTTCACCTGCGGCGCAATCCCGCGCGCGATCAATATGTCGAGGGCCTCCGCGCGCAGCATAGTGTCGCTTCGCTGCCGGCCGATCTCGAGCGCGTAGACTGCGAACAGATAGCGGGCGTCGGGAGAGTCGGTCGCGTTGCGCGCGGCCTCCAGCGCGGCGTCCTGTATCGCGTGCCTTCCACCGGGAATGGACTCACGGAGAGTGGAGAGCGCCCTGGCTTCTCGGGTGGAGAGGGCGAAGCTGCGGCCGTCGAGCACGATCTGGGTCTGGATGCCGACTTGCGCATAGGCTGGAGAAAGGCTCGATGTAGTGCCGCCGAGCGCTAGCATGATCTGCAGCATCAAGCGAAGGCTGCGGCGGCCGCCACACCGGTGCCGCGAAGCTTGCTGCTCGATCGACACTTCTTGCTCTCCCCTGGATGCGAAGTCGGGCCTGGCCTGGCGGTAGCGCAGCCCTACCGGGCTGTGAAGATTGCCCGCCGCCGGCGCGGACTTCCAGTCGGGATGATAAGGATGTAGGCTCCCGCCGGCAGCAGCACGGAGATTTTCTATGGTCAGCAAGGCTTTTGCGGCGTTCGCCACCCTGACGGCTTCAATCTGGTCCTTGCCGGCCTTGTCCGCTGCGGCGGACGCGCCCGCCGCGACGGCCGCAGCGCCTGCGCCGAAGCTGGCCAAGAACGACAAGAGCCACAGAATCTGCCGCGTCGTCACCCCGAGCGGATCGCGTTTCACCAGCCGGGTCTGCAGGACCGCCGAGGAATGGGAAAACGAGGCGCGCAAGACTCAGGATTGGGTCGCCGACGGAAACCGGAACGGATCGCGGCGGGACGGCGAGTTCAACACGCCGCATTAGAGGCCTTGGAGCGAACTCAGCTCCTCGAGGCGAGCACCGACGTCACTGCGCGGTAGAGTGCGGTCGAGACGAGCGCGCGAAGCGCCTGGAGATCGACACTAGGGGTCTCGCCTGCCGCGAAGCACGGCTTGAGCCGCGCCGATAATTGACCGACCGCCTCGGCTTCCGCCGGGCTTCCCGGGTCGCTGAGCGACAGGCGCCTGGCGGCAGCGGGATTGCCGGCGGCCACGCACAAGCCGAAATCCTCGGATGCGTTGAGCGGGGATGCGGAATTGAGCGCCGCGGCGACCCGCTTCGAATCCGCTTTCTCGAGATCGGTGGCCAGAAAATGCTCCGCCAGGCTGCCGACCAGTGTGGAGGTCCGGAACACGAATTCCGCCTGCGGGCCATGCACGCATTTGTCTTGCCCCGATATCGCCTCGGTGGCGACGCGGGCCTGATCCTTGCTCAGATAGGGCTGGGCGAGCGCCTGTCGCGCCCA
>JAQGLD010000461.1 GCA_028293055.1 Alphaproteobacteria bacterium | reverse complement strand
CGGGCGCGACGCTCCCGGCGAAGCGCCTCGCCCCAGCGGAACAGCCCCAGCGCGCGGGTCTCAGGCACCGGCACGCTCGGCCCGAGCGACGCCCTTCGACCAGTCGTCGAGATCGTCGATATGGTAGCGCACATAGCGGCTGTGCCTGCGGAAGACGGGGCCGCCGCCGTCACGGCGCATCGCCTGGAGCTTGCGGGCGCTGAGCCCCAGATAGAAGCCGGCCTGCTCGGTGGAGAGGAACGGGCTCCCCTTCTTGGCCCGCGCGGCCCGCGCGATATCGTCTTCCATCTCCGCCTCATCACCCCGAGCCGCTCAGGGCGGCACCCGACGGGACGTGCCCGCTTCCGCGCGAAGGCAGGAGGCTCGAAAAGCGGCCCCGCCAAATTCGAGCCGCCAGCGAACGGTGGATGGCACCAATCAGCACCGGTCCGCCACGACGACCGGCGCCGATGCCAGCAGACGCGATCGGTTGCCGCGAGCCGGAAGAGCGGACATGGAGCCCAGGATTCGTGCTCCAGCCGGGACGAGAGGATGTCGATGCTCGAGGATGTCCGCAGGTTCGTCGCCAGGCTCGCGCCCGAGCCGGCCTGCGACGACCGAATCGCCGACCGGCTCGGCCTGCCGACCAGCGAGCAGGCCAGTCACGAGACAAGGGCGCTGGCCGGGTCCGAGGGGTTCGAGCGCCGGAAGGCCGCCTGCAGCCTGTGCGGACACGAGAGGCTGGTCATCCGAAAGGCCTGATCTCGCTCAGCCCGCGAGCAGGGCCCTGTATCCGCCTCTCGCCATGGCCCTGGCGCCCCGCACCAGGCGCTGCGCGCGCGAGCGAAGGCTCGGCACCTCGCTGCGCCACCGCCCCGGCAAGCGCTCGCGGCTGAGCAGCTGCGCGATGTCGCGCTGATTGGCCCCGGCCGCAAGCGCGTCCCAGGCGCGAAGGAGGAGGACGATGCGGACATTGCGGGGGCCGGCGCATGGCGGCCCAAAGCTCCCGGTCTTCCAGAGCCGCAGGAGATCGCCGGCGGCCCCGAGCTGAGTATCGAGCTCTCTTAAGCCGGATGGCCGCCATGCAAGTCGTCTTGGACCGCGCAGCAGCGTGCCCTCGAGCACATCGAGCCTGACCCCGCGCACTCCGTCCGAGATCAGCAGGTGCTCGGCCCGCGCGTCGGCCGCGATGGTCGACAGGGCGGCGAAACGTTCAAGCTCGAAGCAATCAGCAGCGCCCTTGGGCGTCGCGGCCGCGACCGCAAGCACGCGCGAATGCTGCTCTGCACGCCATACCGGCCGCGCCAGGGGCACCGCCAGCGCGGGGTCCTCGAAGGCATGGAGGCCCCAGCGCGCCGCGGCTTCGTCCGGCTCGAGCATGGCCGGCCGTCTGGAGCCCTCAGCTCGGGCGCGGCCGGGCACGGCGGCGGCGCGATAGCCGGGGTCCCGGCGAAGCCATTCCCAGGCGAGCGCCCAGGATTCGGCGCGAAGCAGCGGCGCATAGCGAGCGGGGTCGCGCCAGTCGGCAGGCGGGAAGTCTGGCGGCACGGCGGGAGGCCGCCGGCGCTACGCCCGAAGGTCCGGCGGCGCAGTCGGAAGGAGCGCGAACACCCTGCCCTTCCCCATGATCCGCCTCCTTCGCTCGAGGCGGAGACGAAAGCAGGAGCGCGGCGGTGCGGCCTATTCACCCATTTGGGGGAATTGCGTCGTCATAGCTGATCCAGGCGTCGCGCAGGCCGCAAACGACGAGCTGGGCGCGAGACACGACATCATAGGCAGCGCGGGCTCGCTTCACATAATGGTGAACCGTCTCGGCCCCGATCCCGAGGATGGCGGCGATCTCCCAATCGGTCTTTCCGGCGGCGAGCCAGTGCAGGCATTCGCGCTCGCGGCGGCTGAGCCGCGGATGGCGCCCGGCCGACGGATAATCGTGGAGCCGACGGGCGGCACGGAAGGCATGCGCGCCGATCTGCTCGGCGCACAGCAGACGGGCCTCGGGCAGCGCGTGGCCGAAACCGACCGCGAACGAGCAGGAGCCGCACGGCTCACCGGGCACGTTGACCGGTATGGTGAACCCCTCGCCAATGTCGTGGCGTCCCGCGTCCTCGAGCAGCTCGCGCTGGTGCAAGGACAGGCGGATGAGGCTGCCGAGCTCGCGCCAGGCAAAGCCGACATTGGTCCTGGTGCTTGCCATGTGGACCGGATCGTCGGCGAGGAGCGGGCTTGCCATCAGCCGGCGCGCCCAGGGTTCGGGATAGGTGTCGATCCGCACCAGGTCCCGGTGAGGCGCCCTGAGGCTGGCATGATGCAGCAGTGCGAAATAGCGGAACCCGAGCTCGCGCGTCGCCTCGTCGACCAGGCGCCTGAGCTCGGCCTCGCAGGCGCAGGACCCGGCCTTTGCCTCGAACCGGTCGACGAGTCGCGAGGCCGGCATCGGCTACCGAGGCCCCGGCCGCCAAGTCACCGCACCATGATCCGAAATGGACATCTAAACGGCTCGTCCTTTCACGCAATTAACTTGACTATTCTCCAAGAATAGTTTCGAATGCGTATACGAAGTCCATGATATGGAGGACTGAGGGGAGGCAAGCCAGAAAGAAGCGCAGCATCACCCTCTGCTGGGGCGGTGGGATCAACATGCATTCCTGAGTGATCGTCTTTGCCGGCGGTTGAGACCCGCTTGCGAAGACAGAGAGAGGGCGTCCCGCGGACCAGCGTACTTGGACCGCCCCGCGGGAGCGCAGAGCGCGGTTGCAGGCATGTTCGACAGGCTCGAGGCGTTCATCCGCCACATGGGCGAAGCTCAGTGCGAGGGAGCGCTGGCCGAGAGGCTGGCGGACATCTGCCGCGAAATGGGCTTCGCCTATTTCGCGCTTACCCACCATGTCGACATCCTGCGCGCGCCCCAGCCGGTGATACGCCTCCACAATTATCCGCCCGACTGGGCGGCCTGGTTCGACCGCGAGCAGCTTGGCCCGTCAGATCCCGTCCACCGCGCGAGCCATGTCACCAGCGCCGGGTTCGCATGGTCGAGCCTCCCGGCAATGATCCATCTCACGCCGCGCGACCGGCTCGTCCTGAAGCTTGCCGGGAGCCAGGGCCTGGGCGACGGATTTACCGTCCCGGCCAATGTCCCCGGCGAGTCGCACGGCTCCTGCTCGTTCGCCACCGCCGCCGGCAATGCCTTTCCCGAGCACGAGATGTTCTTCGCGCAGCTGATCGGCACCTACGCCTTCGAGCGCGCGCGCGGCCTTTGGCGAATGCGTGGCCGGGGAGCGTCCGACCTGCCAAAGCTGACCGACCGGCAGCGCGACTGCCTCTACTGGGCTGCGCGCGGCAAGACGGATTGGGAGATTGCCCGCATCCTTGGCCTTCGCCGGGACACGGTCATCCAGCACCTCAAGCATGCCCGCGAGCGCTACGGGGTGAGCAAGCGCACCCAGCTCGCGGTCCATGCCTTGTATGACGGAATCATCTGCTTCACCGACATTCTGAGCCGCTGATACCCCCATTTCTTGGAATATCGCGACGCCCCTGTTCGGCGCGATGATAGCTCCCCAAGCAAAAGGAGCTGTCCGTGGCCATCATCATGGAAGGGCGTCGGAATCATTCCGACCATCGTCTGCTGCGCGCCATGTTCGAGGCGCGCAAGCGAGTCTTCGTCGACCTGCTGCGCTGGGACGTGCCGGTGCTCGACGGCCGCTACGAGATCGACCAGTTCGACGACGAGAATGCGATCTATGTCATCGTGACCGATGGCGAGGGGCGCCATAGGGGATCGGCGCGGCTGCTGCCGACAATGCGGCCGCACATTCTCGACACCCTGTTCCCCCAGCTCTGCGCCGACCGCCCCCCGCGCGGCGCAGGAATCTTCGAGATCACCCGATTCTGCCTCGACCGCGAGCAGGATGCGACGAGCCGCCTGATCGCTCGCAACCGGCTCGTCTCGGCGATGGTCGACTATGCGATCGACAACGGCATCCACGCCTTCAGCGGAGTCGCCGAAGTCGGCTGGCTGCAGCAGATCCTCGCCTTTGGCTGGCGCTGCAGTCCGCTCGGCCTGCCGCGCCAGATCGGGGGACGGATGCTCGGCGCCCTGAGGATCGAGATCGGCGAGAACACCCCCGCTTTGCTCTCCTGGAACAAGATCTACGCCCCGGACATGCTCCAGGGCGCGCTCGAGGCAGCCTGACATGACCGGAAAGGACGCACGAATGGACAGGAAGATTCTGGCGCGCGAGGTCGATCGCTGGACCGAGCGGCTGCTCTCGGACGGCTATTGCGTCATTCCCGACCTTATGCCGGATACCACCGCAGCGCTCGACCAGGACCTCGCTTGCGCCTTTGAGGAAACTCCGTTCTGCCGCGGCGGCTTCTACGGAGAGCGCACCAAGCGTTTCGGCCGCCTGCTCCGGCGCTCGTGCCACGCCGAATCGCTGGTCATGCATCCCCTGATCACCGGAATCGCCGAGGAGATCCTCTCGCCCTGGTGCGACACGATCCAGCTCAACCTCACCCAGGGCATCGCAATCCATCCGGGCGCGCTCGCCCAGCTCCCGCATCGCGACCAGGACATGTGGCGCGGCGAGGTCGGAAGCATCGAATATCTGGTCAATGTGATGTGGCCGTTCACCCGCTACACCGCCGACAATGGCGCAACCCTGGTCTGGCCCGAAAGCCACGGCCCACGATCGCTGCTTCCGCCGATTCCCTTCGCGGAGAGCCCGATCGAGCTGTCTCCCGGCTCGCCGCTCCTTTTCCTTGGATCGACGCTGCACGCCGCCGGCGGCAATCGCAGCAAGGAGATTCGGCGCGGGGCGATCGTCAGCTACTGTCTCGGCTGGCTCAAGCCCTACGAGAATCAATGGCTCGCTTATCCGCCCGAGATCGCCCGCCGCTTCTCCCCGGAGCTCGCCGGCCTAGTGGGCTACAGGCAGCACCGCCCGAATCTCGGCAATTATGAAGGGCAGTGCCCGTCTGTCCTCCTGTCCGGCGCGGCGGACGAGCCGCTCGGTGCGACCGACTCGCTGCGCCCGGACCAGGAGCACAGCGTCGAGGCGTTCGTCGCCGACCAGAAACTGAGGGCCGCATGAGCGTGCTGCGCTGCCAGGTCCATCGGCGGTGAGCCCGGGGGCAACATTCGAGCGGGTCTACCGGGCCATCCGGATGGAGCTGGGTTCCGGCCGGCTGCAGCCGGGCGATGCCCTCGAGCCCGCCGCCCTCGCGGCAACGCTGAGCGCGAGCATCACTCCGGTGCGCGACGCGCTTCACCGACTGGTCGGCGAGCGCCTCGTCGAGTCGCCACGACGCGACGGGTTCCGCACTCCGGCCGTCACCGAATTGGGGCTCCGCCACCTCTATCGCTGGAACGAAGCCCTGCTCCTGCTCGCCACGCGCAGCATGTCCGCAACTGCGAATCCGGGCCTTTCCCTTGCCAGCGACCCGGCCGGCCCAGTCGACCGGGCCGAGCTGGTCTTCGGCGCCATCGCCACCGCTGGCCGCAATCCCGAACAGAGCGATGCCGTCGGCGCCCTCAGTGACCGCCTGCGCCCGATCCGCAACGCGGAACTGGGCGTGATCGACGACATTGCAGCCGAGCTGGCGGCGATCGAAAGCGAAGTCAGCCAATGGCAGCCCGGGCGGCTTCGCCGGCTCCTCGCCACCTACCATCGGAGGCGCGAGCGTCTCGCTCCGGAGATCGTCGCTTCCCTCCAGCCACGCCCCTGAGCCCGCCAGGCCCGCGGCGGTCGGGCGACGCGGCCCGAGCCGTCCCCGGTCCTTATCCACAGCCCGGACTCCGGGCCTGATTGACGGAAATTTCCATCGCCCTTAACAATACTCCGGTCGCCCGAGACGTCTGGAGTATCAAGCATCATGCATCTGCAGTCCTTCGTCGCCGAGACCTTGAGCTCCATCATCGAAGGGGTCAGGCAAGCCCAGGAGCGTTACCCGGGCGGCCCGGGCTCGGCTGCCATCAACCAGGTCCTGCAGCCCTGCGGCGCCCCGGACTCGCACGTCGAGGCAACCCAGGTGTCCTTCGAGATCGCGCTGACCAGCTCCGCCGAGGATGATTGCATGGGCACGCGACGGGCGGGCCTCAACGTGAAGGTCATCGACGCCTCCCTGGGCAGCTCGAAGTCTTCAAGGAATCGCAGCGAAGCCGTGAACCGGGTCGCATTCAGCGTACCCCTGTTCCTGCCGGTCGCCGACCGACCAAGGCCGCATGAAGCCGGTCCGGGCGCCCTCGAAATCTTCGAAGTACAAATCCTCGCGCCTGCCTTCCCTTGCGCGGCCCGGGCGCGCAGCGTCGAAGTCTTCAGCCTTTAGGCGGCGGGACGGCACCGGGTTCCTGCAGGACAAGCTCGGGCCCCACGAAATACGGCAGCATCGCGCGTTCGAATCGTCGTGCCGCGCTGCGAAGACGCTGCCGAAGCCGAAGGCTGGATCCTCGGATATTGATCCGCCCCTCAAAACAGACCAATATCGCGATGCAGCCTGGACGCCGGCATCAGGTTGCGGACTCGACCGCCAGGCATCACACGCGCCCGTCCATCCAAGGTCGGGTGTCTCACCTCAGGCAAATGGCCCGGCGCGGGATCCGCTCTCGTGCGACCTTTTCCTGTCGTCCGCGTCATGCGCGGCTGCCCTGCATCACGCTGCTGATCTTCGATGGCGAGCAGCAAGGAAGATCTGCCCGAAGGCGATCCGGCAGCTGACGGGGATGCCGCGCGTCTGCGCCTCGAGGCGCTTTATCGGGTCGAGGGCCCGGGGTTGCGGCGGCGCCTGCGGGCACGCCTCGGCTCAAGCGAGGAAGCCGGCGAGCTCGTCCAGGACGCATTCGCGCGCCTGCTCGGCAGCGGCGCACTGCAGCACCTGCGCCAGCCCGAAGCCTTCCTCAACCGGATCGTCCGCAATCTTCTGATCGACCGCTCGCGGCGCCGGGCCGCCTTGCCTCCCCATCTGCCCCTTCAGGATGTGGCGGTCCCTGCCGACCAGTCGGACGCGATCGAACTCGAACAGCTTCGTACCCGCTATCGCCGCCTGGTCGACGCGCTTCCGCCGCGGACCCGCGAGGTGTTCCTGCTTCATCGCGCCGAGGGGCTCACCTATGCACAGATAGCCGATCGTCTTGCCATCAGCCCGCGAACCGTCGAGTGGCACATTTCCGAGGCCATATTCAGGATCGGCAAGGGGCTCGAAGGCTGATGGCAGGCGGAGGCACGGCTGACGAGGGCGACGCGCTGATGCGCGAGGCGTCGGCATGGTTCGCAAGGATGCGGGGACCATTGGCCGAGCGCTCGCGAGCCGATTTCGAAGCCTGGCTCGCGCGCGGCGCGCCGCAGCGCGGCGCCTATAACCGGGCCGCCGAAATCTTCGCGATGGGCAAGATTCTATCGGACGGCAGCCATACCCCGCGCCCCGCGCGGGCTCGGCAGCACCGGCTGGCGCTGGCGGCTGCTGCATCGGGGCTCGGCGCAGTCGTCGCGGCAGGGTGGCTGACCCTCCACCACCCCGGCGCGGGAACCCCTGAACGCACGGCCCTGCCCTCGCCGGGCACTGGCGCGACCGAAACCGCGCGAAGTGTCTCGACGACCGCCGGGGAGAGCCGGCAGATCGGACTGGCGGACGGCTCCCGGGTATTGCTGTCCGAAAGAACGCAGCTCGTGGTCCGCTTTACCCGAAGCGAGCGACGGCTGACCCTGCTCGAGGGCCGGGGACGCTTCGACGTCTTCCACGAGGGGCGGCCCTTCCTGGTCGATGCCGGGGGCGGCACGGTCACCGCAAGGGGCACCTTGTTCGACGTCGCCCTGTCCGCCGGCCACCGGGTGACCGTCCAGCTGATCCGCGGCAACATCGATGTGGCCCTCCCAGCGCCGGCCACCGGTGCCGTGGCCGTCCGAAAGCTCGTCCCGGGCGATCGCATTTCCTTCGCGGCGCGTGGGTCGGCCAGGCCGGCTGCGGCGGCTTCGCCCGGGGCGAGCGAGGGCTCGCACAGCCGCGACTATGAAGCGGTCCCGCTCGCGCGGCTGATCGACGAGGCCAACCGGGCCTCGCTCCGCCCGATCCAACTCGCGGACAGCGCGCTCGCTGCCAGGCGCATTTCCGGGCGGTTCCGGGTCGACGACAGCAGCCTGCTGGCCGACCGGCTCGCCTCGCTTCTCGACCTCGAGGTCGACCGCAGCGACCCCGCCAGGCTGGTGCTCAGGCAGCGCTGAACTTTTTTTCCGCCCGACCCCGGGGGAAGACCGCAAGCTGCGTCAATCGCTCCTGAAGCCGGCCATGCGCGCCGGCCAACAGGAGAGGCCGAGACATGAAGATCACCAAGGGGATGTGGCGCGCGGGCTGCCTGGTCACTGCAGCGCTCGGGATGGGACTGATCGCGGCCTCGACCCGCGCGGCCGAGGTCGAGGCCAAGCTTCAGTTCGACCTGCCGGCGCAGGACCTGGCCGAGAGCCTGCGTGCGATCGCCCGCATCTCGGGCCGCGAGGTGCTGTTCCCGACCGACGCGGTGAAGGGCCGCCGCGCGCCTCCGGTGACTGGCCGGCTCACCCTGAACGAGGCGATCCGGGCCGCGCTCGGCGAAAGCGACCTCGAGGCTGACTATCGCGGCAGCGCGATCCTGGTGCGACGCCGTTCGGCGCAGTCGAGCGACTCGCCCTTCGTAGCGGCGGACGATGCGGCGATCGTCGTCACCGGGACCCGCATCCGCGGCGCTCGCAGCGCCTCGCCGGTGACGGTATCCACTCGCGCAGCCCTTCAGGATCAGGGCATCACCGATCTCGCCGGCTACAGCCGCTATCTGCTCCAGAACTTCGCCGGCGGCCCGAACCCTGGCGTGGCCGGCGGCGGCCAGCAGGGCGGCTACAACAATATCAACAATTCGACGACCCTGAACCTGAGGGGCCTCGGACCCGACGCCACCCTCACCCTCGTGAACGGGCATCGCCTTGCCTATGACG
>JAQGLD010000427.1 GCA_028293055.1 Alphaproteobacteria bacterium | reverse complement strand
TGGACGGGATCACCGTCTTGAGGCCAGTGATGTGGGCGAAGATCGCCTCCGGGCTCTGGCTGTGGGTCTGGCCGCCGAAGATGCCGCCGCCATAAGGCGAGCGCACCGTGATCGGCGCCCAGAACTCGCCCGCGGAGCGATAGCGCAACCGCGCCGCCTCGCTGACCAATTGGTCATAGGCGGGCAGGATGTAATCGGCGAACTGGATCTCGGCGACCGGCCGCAGTCCATAGGCGCCCATCCCGATCGCGGTGGCGATGATCCCGCCTTCGGAAATCGGCGTGTCGAAGCAGCGCTTGAGGCCGTGCTTCGCCTGCAGCCCGTCGGTGACGCGGAACACGCCGCCGAAATAGCCGACATCCTCGCCGAAGATCAGCACGTCGGGATCGCGCGCCAGCATCGTGTCGAGGGCGCTGTTGAGCGCCTGGATCATGTTCATTGCGGGCATCGGCTCAGACCCCAAGCTCGCGGCGCTGCTCGATGACGCGCCAGTCGGGTTCCTTGAACACCCCCTCGAACATCTCGGCGACATTGGGCTTGGACTTGCCGAGGGTGCCGATCGCCTCGCCAGCCTTGATCGCCTCGCGCACCTCGCCGTCAACCTCGGCAAGAAGCGCAAGGTGGCGCGCCTCATCCCACGCGCCAAGTCCGATCAGATGCTGCTTGAGCCGCTCGACCGGGTCGCCGAGCGGCCAGTGCGCCGGCTCCTCGGCAGGGCGGTACTTGGTAGGATCGTCGCTGGTCGAATGACCGGCCACTCGATAGGTGAACAGCTCGATCAGGGTCGTGCCGAGGTTGCTGCGAGCCCGCTCCGCCGCCCATTCGGTCGCCGCCCAGACCGCGAGGAAATCATTTCCGTCGACTCGAAGGCCGGGCAGCCCGTAGCCGATCGCCTTGGCGGCGAAGGTGGTCGCATCCGCCCCGGCTATCCCCGAATAGCTCGAAATCGCCCATTGGTTGTTGGTGACGCACAGGATGGCCGGGGCGCGGTAGACGCTGGCGAAGGTCAGAGCCTCGTGAAAATCGCCCTCGGCCGTGGTGCCGTCCCCGATATAGGCGATGGCGACCTTGTCGTCCCCCTTGTAGGCGGAGGCCATCGCCCAGCCGACCGCATGGCCGAAGCGGCTGCCGACATTGCCCGAGAGACTGTAGAATCCATATTGGCGTGCCGAGAACAGGATCGGCAGCTGCCGCCCCTTGAGCGGATCGGCGGCGTTGGAGAAGATCTGGTTGACCATCTCCACCAGGGGATAGCCGCGCGCCATCAGCCAGCCCATCACCCGGTAGGTCGGGAAGCACATGTCCTCTCGGCCGAGCATCATCGACTGGGCGACGCCGATCGCTTCCTCGCCGGTTGACTTCATGTAGAAGCTGGTCTTGCCTTGGCGATGCGAGCGGAACATCCGGTCGTCGAAGGCGCGGGTCAGCAGCATCGCGCGAAGACCCCGGATCAGCGTCTCGGGCGAGAGTCGCGGATTCCAGGTGTCGGTCGCCCTGCCCTCGTCGTCGAGAACGCGGATCAGGCCATAGGGTAGATCGCGCATCTCGGACTCGGCGGCGGCCGTGTCCGGACGCCTTGTGACCCCTGCCCCCGGTATATCGATATGGGAGAAATCCGGCGCTTGGCCCGGCCGTGCAATGGGCTCCGGGATGTGCAGATGCAGCGGCGTTCGGTTCGTCATCTCGGTCTCGCAAATGGGTCGCGGCCAACCGCGCTGAAACGCCCTATGCCATTCCGCTCGGAGAATGTCATTTCCAATTCAGATTGATTGACTCGTCGGCTTGCAATATCGACTTGGCAGCCGGCGCAGGCCGACGATGCATGATCGGGAGAGAGTCATTGAAGGCAGCTGTCATCGCCGGCCAGGGTGTCGCGCCAGTTTACGGTGATTTCCCGGAGCCCGAGCCGGCCAAGGACTGCGTCATGATCGACGTCGAGACCGCCGGGCTCGGTGGTTGGGATGTGCTCGGCGCCTATCGGCTCGCAGTCCAATATCCCTGCGTGCTGCGCGGGGAGGGTGTCGGCCGGGCCGAGGACGGCCGCCGCGTCTATTTTGGCGAGAGATCGGTAGCGCCCTGGGGCGGCTGGGCGGAGCGCACCATCGTCCCTGCCGCCGAAGTCTGGGACGTGCCCGACGATGTCGACGACAGGACCGCGATCACCATGGCGATCGCAGGCACTGGAGCGCTGGTTCCCCTGGAATCCGCGGCGATCAAGCCCGGCGAGAACGTGCTCATACTCGGCGCGACCGGCACTTTGGGCCAGCTTGCCCTTCAGCTCGCACGAATCCTCGGTGCCGGCCGGGTGGTCGGGGCCTCGCGCAACGCGACCGCACTTGCCCGCTTGCGCGAGCGCGGAATCGCCGATGGGGTCGTAACGATGGGCACCGAGGACGATGTGGCGGCGCTCAAGAGCGAAGCCGGCGATGGCTATGACGTGGTCCTCGACTTGGTTTGCGGCGCGCCAATGGTAGCGGCGCTCAAGGCGACTCGCTGGGGGGCGCGGATCGTCACCGTGGGCACGGGTGCAGGCGCAGCGATCAACATCTCCGCGGGAGATCTTCTCTTTCGCACGATGACCGTGGTCGGTACCGGCCAGCGCCCGCCCGCAGACCGCGAGCAGATCTGGCGCCGCCTGCTCGACATGGCGAGGGAGCATGCGATCACAGTGGACCATCTCGAATATGATCTACCCCGGATCGGAGACGCCTGGGACGCGCAAAAGGCTGGGCCGCACGCAAAGATCACCGGCCGCATCACTGGCTGAACGGGAGTTAGGAGATGTCGGACGAAGTCGAGGCCAACAAGGCCGTCGCGCTCAAATTCCTCAACGGCGCGGTACCGCTCGAGGATATCTATTCGCCGGACTATGTGCACCATAACGAAGCCTTCTATCCCGGGCTCGAGCCTGGTCTGGAGAATTTCAAGCGCGCGCTTCATGGCGGCGCCGGCGGAATCAGCGACCATTCGGTTCAGCTCGATCATCTGATCGGCGAAGGCGACAAGGTGGTAGCGCGGTTCACCCTCATCGCCACGCATAGCGGCACGTTCCAGGGCATTCCGGCGACCGGTCGGCGAGTCTCCTTCGCCGCTACTGACATCTATCGCTTCGAGGACCAGCGGATTGTCGAAGGCTGGGCGATGATGGACTTCCTGTCCTTCCTCCAGCAGGTCGGCGCGGCCCCTAAAAATGTCTGAAGCGAGCACCAGGCAGGCGCGTCTGGTGGCAAGTTCAACCACGGGCGTTGACGATTCGACAACGCCCGCCGCTCGCAACTCTGAAAAGGTGCGGGCTGGCGGCCGCAGACAGATCAGGATGACCGCAGACACCGCTGCATCCTGGATGGCGCAACGGGTCAAGGCAGCCGGTCGGCTTCATCAGAAGGAGGCCGTCCATCATCTGATGCAGTTTCGAGATCCGTCTCTCGCCTACTTTAATGATGAGGAACAGGCGTGCGTGGGAAGACCCGTGCTTCGTCGCTTCCGAAGGGGCTATCCCGAATTAGTCTATGACCGCCGGCTGAAATCCTGGAGGCGTGGCTGAGAGGGAAAAGGCTGCTGGCTACCTTCGTGCCGTACCAGCCGCTTTGTATCGGGGGCGTATCGCAAACGTATCGCAAACGGGCTGCTTTGGGTCTATTCGGAGACAATCGCGCGAGAAAAACGCGGTGAAACTGCCAAAAACGGGTTCGGTCGCTGCAATCGCACTGCAGATGTCAGGGGTTCGATTCCCCCCAGCTCCACCAGCCGCAAAGGCTTGGAAAACCTCTATTCTTCAGGTGTTTCGAGGCGATCGGGTCAGTCGCCGCGTCCCTGATCGCCGCGCCGCGGCAGCTTGCCGGTGATGACCCCCTTCCCGACCGGCAACTCGATCACCTTTTCTCGCCTCGCCTTCCCGGCCAGCGAATGTTCGTTTGTCAGCACCGTCGTCCAGACATGCCCGACCTCGGCCGAAAGCGAATGGTCGACCATCGGGGTGTATCCGGCAGCCCTTGCCTTGTCGTAGAAGGCGTGATCCTCTCGTATCGCATCGAATATCGGGCGCTCGAGCGCTCTGAACACCTCCATCGAGATCAAGGTGACGCCGAGGCCCATCTGGTGGACGGGTTCGACCAGCCTTGCGGCAACCTTGTCGTGGGTCGTGTAGAGCGGCAGCAGCCGCCCGTCGGCAAGTTCCGCTGCCGTAGGGCCGGCCTCCTCGCTCCTCCGGGCGTAATTGGCGCCGACGATGGGCAGCCGGTGGGCGACGAGCCGGAGCAGGGTATCCGAGGGGAAGGTCTGGTCGGCATCGAGCCAGAGAATGCAGTCTGCGCCCCAGCGCTCGGCATCCTGAACCAGTCGTTCGCGGGCAAGCGCGGCTATTCCGGCCTGTCCGAGGATGAACTCGAGATCAAGGGGCTCGCCCGGCATGGCCTGGCTCCAGCCCTTGAAAGTGTTGAGGAGCAGGCGCGAAAGCGACACAGTGAACATTGCTCGCGTGTCACCATGGCATGGCGTGCAGATAGCGACCCTCATTCGAGAGAGTTAGCAGCAAGACAGGCAGCCGAACAGACGGGCCTGGTCCGCCGCCATACAATGGCTCGATTTCCTAGCCGTCGGCGAGAGCCGTGCGAAGCAGGATCGGCGCGCAGAGCGAAGCGAGCAGCCCGCCATATGCGACCTTGAAGGTCAAAGTCGCTTCGAACGACCAGGCGCCGGCAATCCGCGGTACAATCAAAGCGTTGA
>JAQGLD010000416.1 GCA_028293055.1 Alphaproteobacteria bacterium | reverse complement strand
AGGGCGCGCTCCGCCTCGAGCAGAGTCTGGAAATCGCTGAGCCCGGCGCGATACTGGCTTCGCGCGAGGATCGCCTGGTTGTTGGCGGCGTCGAGGGCGACGGCGTACTCGGCTTGGCGGGCCTTGGCGGTGCGCAGCGCCGAGAGGCCGTTCTCGACATCCTCGAGCGCGGTCAGCACGGTCTGGCGGTAGGTGGCGAGCGCCCCTTCCGCCGCAGCCTGCTGGCCGCGGACCTGCGAACGCAGCCGCCCGCCGTCGAACAGGACCTGGCCGAGGCTTGCGAGCAGGCTGCCGCCGAGCGTGTCGACCAGGCTGCCGAGCGCGAAGGCGGAGGCCCCGATATTGCCGCCGAGCGTCAGGCGCGGGCGAAGCTGCGCCTCGGCGACCCCGATCCGCGCGGTCTGGGCGGCGAGGGTGCGTTCGGCGGCGCGCACGTCGGGCCGCTGGCGAAGCGTATCGGCAGGTATCCCGGTGGCGATGTCGGCCGGCGGGCGCGGGATCGGCGCAGGCGCCTGGAGTTCGGCCATCAGGCTCGCCGGGGCCTGGCCGGTGAGCACTCCGAGCCGGAATACCGCGGCGGAGAATTGATTCTCGAAGGTCGGGATGGTCGCCGCGGTCTGCGCGCGCTGGCCGCGCGCCTGCTCGATGTCGATCGACGAGACCAGGCCGGCCTGAACCCGCCAGCGCGCGATCTGGAGATTGTCGTCCTGGGTGACCAAGGTCGCCCGAGCGATCACAAGCTGCTGCTGGGCGAGACGGGCCTGAACATAATTGGCCACCACTTCGCCGACCGTGGCGACCCGGACGCTGGCGAGATCGTAGCCGGTCGACTGCGCCTCGGCGCCCGCCGCCTCGATCCCGCGCGAGATTCCGCCGAACAGATCGGCTTCCCAGCTCGCATCGCCGCCGACCGAGAAGCTGTTATGGCCATTGCCTTTCACATCCTGGCTGCGGCCGACGCTGCCGGTGGCCGAGACCTGGGGAAGCAGGCTTGCGCGCGCCTGGACCAGGGCTTCGCGGGCCTGGCGCAGC
This sequence comes from Alphaproteobacteria bacterium, assembly GCA_028293055.1. Lineage (GTDB taxonomy): Bacteria > Pseudomonadota > Alphaproteobacteria > Sphingomonadales > Sphingomonadaceae > Allosphingosinicella. The sequence goes on along the minus strand of JAQGLD010000416.1, from coordinate 1,610 downwards.
CGGGTCTCGGCGACGGTCAAATCGAGATTGCCTGCGATTGCCCGGGCAACGATCGAATCGAGCTCGGGATCGCGCAGCTGCTTCCACCAATCCTGGAGCTCGGCCGGCGAGGGCGACGGCGCCGCTCCGAAATAGGCGTCCGGTACCGCGAGCTGCTGTGCCGAGGGCGGCCGATAGTTCGGCCCGACCGTCCCGCAGGCGGCAAGAAGGCTGGTGGTCGCCAGGAGGGCTGCAAATCTCTTCATCGTCTCTTCTGCTGCTGCCGGCCAAATGCCCGGCTGATGTCGAATGGGACCCGCCTGTCGCGCAAATATCGTGGCCGGCACGCCATTTGGTCGCGAATTGTATCGAACCCGAAACGGCGCGGGACGTTCCGCAAGGCCTGCCCGTTCACCCCGCAAGCGAACGGGCCGGGCCGTCGGGACGAGGGAAGGCCTAATAGCCCGCGCGGCGCTCCAGCCACCATTGGCGGAGCGAGGACTGCATGCAGCCGGTCTGCCCTCCGGTCCCGACCACCGAGCAGCTGTCCGGGCGGGTGAAGCGGGTGGAGTCCTCCATCTGGCTCCATTGCTGGCCCCAGGCCATGCTCGCGGTGTCGGTGCGGCGCGGATTGCGGAACGGCTTGGGGATTCGATAGCGCTCCGCCTCCGGGCGGCGGGCGCAGACGACGATCTCGTCATCCTTGCTCTTCGGGCACGGATCCGCGCCATAGACGACCAGGTTGATGGTCCGCTCGGGCAGCGCGGTCTCGGCCGTCGCGGGGGCCGCCGCGATCGCCAGCGCGGCGACGGCGAGCCAGCGGACGATCACCCCATCTCCCCCGAGAAGATCCAGTAGCGCCCGATGCCGCGCACCAGCGCGCAGCCGCAATAGCGGCAGGTCGAGCTACTCAGCCCGTCGGGCCGCTGGTGCCTTTCCTCGGCCGGGAGGTGATACCCCTTTGTGCAGGCGGCGCGCCGCCGGGCCTCCGGGGTTTGCCGTCTCTGTTCGCGGGTTCCGAGCATTTCCATGACGGCCGATCTCGCTTGGTCATGTTTCCTCCGTTCGCCGCCTTTGTGTCATTCTGTGTCGCACCTGCGGCCCGTCCGGCCGGGCGACCCGTCTCGTCTTCCCCGGCACCGGCATCGCGATATGACGAACCCCCGGACAAACTCGGGACACAGAGTTCCGCCATCTTCCCGCCTCCGACGGAGAATCCTATGCGCTCGATCCTGCTCCTGCCTTTGCTCGCGGTGGCGATCGGCTACCCCGCGCCGGTCCCGGCCCGCGGCGCCGATCCGCAGCCCGAGGCCCAGCGCCCGTTTCGCGGCGGACGCACCTTCATCAGCCCGATGGGAGAGCCGTTCCGCGCCGACGAGCGCGGCGACGACCTGATCGGCCGCTGGTTCGCCGGCGCCGACGCCAATCATGACGGCGCGATCGACCTTGCCGAGATGGAGGCGGATGCAGCGCGCTTCTACGCGACGCTCGACATCAACCATGACGGCGAGATCGATCCCGCCGAGATCGAGCGCTACGAGACCGAAATTGCGCCTGAAATCCATCAGCTCGGCGCCGGAGGCGGCTTTGGCGGCGGCGGCGGGCGCGGCGGCGGCCGCGGCGGCGGCCAC
>JAQGLD010000391.1 GCA_028293055.1 Alphaproteobacteria bacterium | reverse complement strand
GGGCGCTGGATGCGGATCAGGCCGCGATCGAGAAGCAGCGAATGCGACGCCTTGGCCGCCTGCGGCAGGGTCGGGCAGTTCGACCCGTCAGAGGCCGCGAACAGCGGATCCTTGCCATCGGTAGCCTGCCAGCGCGCCCGCGCAGTCTCGGCCGACAGGCTCATCGAATCGGACGGCTGGTGGCAGGTCACGCACGCGCGGCCGTTCGGTCCGATCGGCGAGAAGAAGGGATGGCCCTTCGTCGCCATCGGGCCGCCGGTCAGGATCGCGCGCAGCGTTCCCGATCCGTTGGGGAATTCCATCATCGCTGGAAAGACCCGGCCCGAGCCTGGCGCCCACCATCTCTGGTCCTTGCCGTAACCGGCCCCGATCGCGGCGCTCAATGCGACCAGGGCGCTGCCCGCAAGGACCAGGGAAGCGAGGCGTTTCACCTTAGAAGCGGACCGTTCCGCGAAGCCCGTATTGGCGCGGCGCCCCGTAAATATAGCCGCCATTGGCGCTCGACGCATTCTGGATCTGCGAAGCGATATAGGTCTCGTCCGTGAGGTTGGTCGCATAAGCCTCGATGCGGAATCTCGCCCCGAAATCGACGGTGAGACGAGCATCGATGACATCGCGGCCGGGGACGAGAGTGAAGGCGCTCGGGAAGGGGCTTCCGAGCTGCCGGCTGAGATGGGCCCATTGCAGCCGCGGCGTCACCGTGACGCTGCCGAGCGGGATCGCATATTGGACGCCGGCATTGACGGTCAGCTTGGGCGAGAAGGGCAGACGGCGGCCCTTGGGGACGAACTCGTCGGCCGCGCCGCCGCATAGGGGCGGAGTGCCGGCCGGGTTGTTGGTGTTGTTGATGCAGACGCCCTTGGCGAACTTGGCGTCGAGATAGCCCAAGCCGGCATTGGCGCTGAACCCGCCATATTGGGCAGTGAGCTCGAGCTCGCCGCCCCACGACGTGCCTGACGCGGCATTCTGGGTCACCGGGAGGCCGTTGAGCAGGCTGGCGAACTGGATGTCCTTGTAATCGGAATGGAAGACATCGCCGTTGATCCGCAGGTGGCGATCGAGCAGCTCGGTCTTGACGCCTGCCTCGTAGACGAAGTTGCGCTCGGGCTTGAAGCCCGGCGTGCCGGGCGTCAGATTGACTCCGCCCGCCTTGTAGCCCTTGGACGCGGTCGCGTAGAGCAGGGTGCGCTCGCCGAGGTGGAAATTGATCCCGACCTTGCCGGTCAAAGCGGTCGACTTCTGGATCCCGCGGATCGGGACGGCGGTGACCGGGGTGGTGATCCCGGCGGTGATCGTGCGATTTACGTCGTAGCGGTCATAGACCTGCTTGTCCCAGCTGTAGCGCGCGCCGGCGATCAGCTCGATCTGGCTGGTGGCGAAGAGATTGGCCTGGCCGAAAACCGACTGAGAGCCGTTATGGGCCTTGGTCACGGTCCGAACGAGCGTCGACGAGACGATGTCGGTCGTGCTGCGGTCGTCGCGCAGCTGGAGCAGGGGAATGTCCTCGCTGAGATCGAAGGCGCCGATCACCCATTGCAGCTTGCCCTTGCCCGACGAGATCAGGTTGACCTCGTTGATCCAGGTCCTGAAGTCGGTTTCGGCGCGGCTGACCCGGCCGCGGCGCGCGGTCGGTGCGGCGAGATTGATCGGAGCGATGCCGCGATCTCCGTCGGCCTGGTCGTGAGTATAGCCGTCCTGCCACGAGGTGAGCGCGCGCAGGTCGATTCCGTTGCCGATCTCATAGCGCGCCTCGCCGGACAGCCGATAGCCCTGCTGGTTGAGGTAAGAGAGGGCGTCCTCGCGGATCACGAACGGATCCGACTGGCGCGGGTCGATCGCCGGCTGGGCCGGATCGCGCAGCGCCACGACGAGGTCTCCGCGATTCTTCACCGGGATGTTGTCGGACCGATAGTCGAAATATTCGCCGCGCAGGTTGATCCTCAGGCGATTGTCCGATGAGCGCAGCGCCAGGTTGGCGCGGATTGCGTCGAGGTTGTAGCTGCCCGGCCGGCTCGGGCTTGGACCGATATTGCGGGTGAAGCTGTCGCGCTGGTCGTGGATCCCGGCGACGCGGATTGCGACATTGTCGTTGGGCCCAAGGTTGACCGCTCCGGTGGTGCGATACTGGCCGTAATTGCCGATGGTCTGCTCGATATAGCCCGAGACGTCGCCGAACTTGGGCTCGGGGGTGCGCACATAGATGGCGCCGCCGGTCGAGTTCTGGCCGGTCAGCGTACCCTGCGGGCCGCGCAGCACCTCGACCGACCCGATGTCGTAGAAGGACTGACCGATGAACTGCTCGTGCGGGATGAGCTGCCCGTCGAGATAATAAGCTATCCCTGGATTCGACGTCGGCGCCGACTGCGCGATGCCCACTCCGCGGATGTTGATGAAGGTCGAGCGGTTGACCGTGTTGATCGCCACCGAGGGCGCCGATTGCTGGATGTCGGCGATGTTGACCACTCCCCGCCGGGCGAGCTCGTTGGCCGAAAAGACGGTCGCCGAAATCGGCACGTCCTGCAGGCTCTGCTGGCGCCGTTCGGCGGTGACGACGATCTCCTCCAGGGAATCGCCCGCTGCTGGCTGCGCGGCGGTCGTGGTTGCCCCGGGCCCGACCGGAGCGGTCGGCTCGGTTGCCTGGGGCACATTGGCGGGATTGGCTCGCGTCTGGTCGGCGGCTTCCTGTGCGACCGCCGGAGCGGCGAGTCCTAACGAGGCGCCGGCGGCGAGCGCGGTCGCGGAAAGCAGGCGGAGGCGGCGAAGCGAATTCGTGTTCATCGATTGGTCCTCCCCGGTTGGGAATGCGCTGCATCTTTGCAGTCCAGATCCTGACTAATGTTGTGCAACATAACAATCAAGCGCGAATTTAAGCGCTTACATCGAGGCCAGCAAAGGGCTGATATCGCCAATTTCGTCGAACCTCATGATGCTGTCGGCGAGCGCTCCGGCGGCGTCGGCCGTGAGGGGACGCCTCGCCCGCGCGGCGCAGTCCAGGAATTTCGCCCTGAGCTGGTCGTCGGTGAGTGGACGGTCCGGGTGGCCGAGCGGTACGTCGAGCTCGGCGCGCAGGGTGCGACCGTCGCAAAGGTCGAGCTCGACTGCGGCCGAGGCCGCGCGGTCGCGCCCCCAGTCCGGCCGCTGGCGATAATCCACCCGGCTTGCCACCTCGAGCAGGCGGGGGTCGCAGCGCGCGATTTCGTCGAAATCGTCGAGGGTCACCCGTCCGCGGATCAAGGCGAGAGCGACCGTGAACGGAAGGCTGAACTTGGCGTCGATGGCGGTTGCCGGCCGCTTCTTCTGCGCCTCGGGATGGAAAAGCATGCGCTGGACCTCGCCGCCCTCGAGCCGGATCGCTTCGACATCGCCGGGCGCGATTCGGTGGTCGCGAACCAGGCCCTGAATCGC
>JAQGLD010000384.1 GCA_028293055.1 Alphaproteobacteria bacterium | reverse complement strand
ACTGGCGATCTCGACCGGCGCGGCCAATCCTTCGTCGACTGGAACACCGACGCTTATGCGTTCACGCGCAGCACCGATCCGATCTACAAGTCGATCCCGTTCTTCGTCAGCGTCGGCGGCGCCGGCGGGAGCTACGGCATCCTGCTCGACAACACCTGGCGGACATGGTTCGACTTTGGCCATCGCGATCCCGACACGCTTTCGATGGGCGGTCCCGACGGGCCCATCGATTATTATCTGATCGCCGGCCCGTCGCTGGGAGAGGTCGTCCGCCGCTACACCGACCTGACCGGAAAGGCGCCGCTGCCGCCGAAATGGGCATTTGGTTATCAGCAGTCGCGCTACAGTTACATGAGCGAGGCGGAGGTCCGCCAGATTGCCGGCCGGCTGCGCAGCGACAGGATCCCGACCGACGTGATCTGGCTCGACATCGACTTCCAGGACCGCAACCGCCCGTTCACCGTCGACCGCAAAACATTCCCGGACATGTCTGGCCTGGTCCGCGACCTCAAGCGCGACGGCATCCATCTGGTGGCGATCACCGACCTCCATATCGCGAAGGCTCCGGGGGAGGGCTATGCGCCATATGACAGCGGCCTCGCCGGCAATCACTTCGTCCACAATCCGGACGGGTCCGTCTTCTCCGGCAAGGTCTGGCCCGGCGCCTCGGTCTTCCCCGACTTCACCAGGGCGTCGTCCCGCGCCTGGTGGGGAAGCCTCTATCGCGGCTTTGTCGACTCCGGGATCGCCGGATTCTGGAACGACATGAACGAGCCGTCGGTATTCGAATCGCCAAACAAGACGATGCCGCTCGACACGGTTCACCGCATCGAGGGTGACGGCTTCGCGTCACGGAATGCGAGCCATGCCGAGGCACACAATGTTTACGGCATGCTCAACACGCGGGCGACCTACGAAGGGCTGAAGGCGCTCAGCCCGGACCAGCGTCCGTTCGTGATGACCCGGGCGAGCTATGCCGGCGGCCAGCGTTATTCGGTGACCTGGACCGGAGACAATAGCGCGACCTGGGACCACCTCAAGCTCGCCATCCACCAGATCATCAATCTCGGCCTGTCCGGTTTCTCCTACAGCGCCGCCGATGTCGGCGGTTTCACCGGCGGGCCCAGCCCGGAGCTGCTCACCCGCTGGTTCGAGATCGGCGCCTTCATCCCGGTCTTCCGCGATCATTCCGCCAAGGATACGCCGCGCGCCGAGCCCTGGGTCGACGGCGCAGACCAGCTCGCGATTCGCCGGCGCTACGTAAACGAGCGCTATAAATTGCTGCCCTATCTCTACGCGCTCGCGGACCGGAACGGGCGCGTCGGGGATCCGATCCTGCGGCCGGTCTTCTACGATTTTCCGGAGGCGCTGGCTGCGACCTGCGACCAGTCGATGAGCTTCACCGTGGGCCGCGACTTGCTTGTGGCGCCGCCGCCGCATCCGGAATCGCCGCAGTCCTACGACATCTGTCTCCCCACCGGCGGCTGGTACGATTATTGGACCGGACTTCCGATCGGGGCCGCCGGGGGCCTCGACACATCCGCGCACCGCATCGGCGAGACTCCGCGGCTCGACCATCTCCCGGTCTTCGTCCGCGCGGGGACGATCCTGCCGCGCCAGCCGCTGGTCCAGAGCACGAAGCAAACCCCCGACGGGCCGCTGTCGCTCGACATCTATCCTGGTATGGATTGCGGCGGCACGCTCTACGCCGACGACGGCGAAAGCCTCGCCTACCAGCGCGGAATCTTCCTTCGCCAGGCGATACGCTGCGAAACGACTGCGGACGGGCTTCGAATCGACTTCGCGGCGCGCGATGGAAGCTTCGCGCCATGGTGGAAGCAGATCGCGGTCACGGTCCATGGCTGGAGCGGAGGAGCGAACGCTACCCAGAACGGCAATGCGGTGCCGGTGCGCGGCGATTCCGCGAGCCGGAGCCTGGCGTTCACGCTCGCCGAGGCGGCTGGTGCGCAATCGGTGAGCATTTCGCGCCGATGAAAGCTCAAGTGTGGCCAGAAGCGCACAGCCTGCAGGTTTTTGATAGCCTGGGTTGCAAAGCCCATGGCTCCGGGGGTAATCGTTTGCGCGTTAGTTTGACACGATCAGCGTAATCGATTGCATAACGGATCCGAGCGGATTCCAATTCCGTCGTTTCCAGGGGAGAGTGATATGAAGGCATTAAGCGGCAACGCGCTCACGTCGGGCGCTTCCCTGCTCGTTCTCGCTGCAATGACAGCGCTGCCGGCGGCGGCAAGCGCGCAGACCGCCCCCGCTCCGACCACCAGCAATTCCGGCAGCAGCGCCGCAACCGCCGATTCGAACGACGCAGCCGACAGCGACATCATCGTCACCGGCACCCGCCAGGCGCTGAAGACATCGCAGAACATCAAGCGCAACGCGGACACCCTGGTCGATTCGATCACCGCAACCGATATCGGAGCGTTCCCCGACAAGTCGGTCGCTGAAGCCCTTCAGCGAGTCCCCGGAATCACGGTCAACCGCTTCGCCGCCAGCGACGATACCTCGCATTTCTCCGCGGACCCCTCGGGCGTCATCGTCCGCGGTCTCACCCAGGTCCGCTCCGAGTTCAACGGCCGCGACACGTTCAGCGCCAATTCCTCGCGCGGGCTGAGCTGGGAGGACATTTCGCCGGAGCTGATGGCCGGCGTCGATACCTACAAGAATGCCACCGCCGAGTTGATCGAGGGCGGCATCGCCGGATCGATCAACCTGCGCACCCGCCTCCCATTCGATTCCAACAAGCAGGTCATCCAGGCCTCGCTCAATCTCGACTATGGCGACCTTTCGAAGAAGGCGACTCCTGAATTTTCCGCGCTCTACAGCAATCGCTGGACCACCGGGATCGGCGATATCGGAATTCTCGTCGACGGCGCTTACTCCAAGGTCGAGACCGAGTCGCAGGGCGTCGTCTACGGTCGCACCGCCGTGTTCAGCGGCGTCTACGGCCCCGGGATGCAATATATCCCGTCCAGCGTGGGATATCGCGACACGGTTTACGACCGCACCCGCAAGGGCATCGCGGCCGCCTTGCAATGGCGCGACCCGACCGGCCGGATCAGCGCCACCGCCCAGTATGATCGCTCGCAGTTCCACGAGACATGGCGCGAGCGCGGGGTGATCTCCTACCTCACCGATCTATACGCCTTCCCTGCCAATTTCGTCTTCACCAATGGCGGCGCCAATGCCTCCCACATCCCGCGGCCGGCGCCGGGCACGCCCGCATTCACCTTCGACAGCGATGGCAATTTCGAAACCGGCATGCTGGTAAACCAGCAGACCGATTTCTCCTGGTGGGGCGCAAGCGACGCCGAATCGGCCCAGCTGGCGCTCAATGACCGTGGCCAGAATATGCTGCACCCCTGCTACAATTGGGGTCCGGGTCCGATCGGAGCCTGCGGCGCCGACGCGCGTGGCCCAGACCTCAACGCGGTTACCCGGTTCAACGACAGCCACCGGATGACCCAGGACGCGTCGTTCAACCTCAAGTGGAACGCGACCGACCGGCTCGACCTCAATTTCGACGCCCAATATGTCGACGCCAGGGTGCGCAATTACGACGTAGAGGTCGGCCAATATTCGTTCGCCAATGTCGCGCTCGACACGAGCGGGGCGATCCCGCGGATGACCTTCTCGACTCCGACCAACATCAACCAGTCGGCGGGCGCGCTGACCAACCCGGACAATTATCGCTACAATCACGCGATGGACCATGTCGAGGACGACAAGGGTACCGAATGGGCGTTCCGCGCCGACGCCAATTATCGCTTCGAAACGCCCTGGCTCGACTCGCTGAAGGTCGGCCTGCGCTATTCGGATCGCGACCAGGACGTCCGCTACAGCGCCTATAATTGGGGCAATATCGTCAACGACTGGAACCTTGGCAGCGGCCAGTCGGCCTATTGGAATATCGACCGCCACGCCGCCTCGGGCGCCTTCAAGGGCTATCCCCAGGGCCTGTCCGAGGTCCACGAACTCGGCGGCAGCTTCTTCGGCGGCTCGAGCCAATATGTCTTCTTCGACATGAGCAAGCTCGCCAATCACGGCATCGACCAGCTGAGCTATTCGAATCTCGGTGTCGGACAGGACCAGTGGGAGCCGATCTGCTCGAACGGCGGCACTGCGCATACCGGCCCGCGCACCGGCGAGATCGCCGGCACCTGCTTCCGTCCCGACGAACTCAACACGGTCTCTGAAACCACCAAGGCGGCTTATGCAATGCTCCGCTTCGGCGGACGCGACGCGCGCATCGGCGGCATGTCCTTCGCCGGCAATATCGGCGTGCGTTATGTCGAGACTCGGGACAAGGTCAGCGGCTCCACCGTTTTTCCGGCCGCTTTCTCGTCGACGACGCTCGATTGCCGCAACCAGACGGTGACTCCAGGCGCGCCGCCGCCCGCGATTCCGCGCACGATCGGCTGCTATCTCCAGGCAAGCCCGAGCGTCCTCGCCTTCAACAATGGCGGAGCGAGCGCCAGCGCGATCGAGACGACCCATCACAACTGGCTTCCGAGCCTCAACCTCAGGCTTGATCTCAGCTCCAAATGGCTGCTTCGTTTCGCTGCGTCGCGCGCCTTGTCGAGGCCCGATATCGGGCTGCTCAAGAATTACCGCACGATCAGCGCCCAGCTTCCGGGCGACGATCCCAGCGACCCGCGCTATGTCAAGAATGCGGCGGGCGTGATCGTCGGGGTCAATCCGCTCTACCAGGCGAGCGGCTACAACCCGTCGCTCAAGCCGATCACCGCGACCCAGTTCGATCTCAGCCTGGAGAATTACTTCGCCAATGTCGGATCGTTCACCGCCGCCGTCTTCTACAAGAAGTTCCAGAATTACATCCAATATGCCTCGCACTTCGAGAACTTCACCAACAACGGGGTGACCAACTCGATCGAAGTGCGCGGACCGGAGAACGGCAAGGGCGGCAGCGTCCATGGCGCCGAGGTGTCCTATCAGCGCTTCTTCGACTTCCTGCCGGGCGCTCTGAGCGGCTTCGGCGTCCAGCTGAACGGCACCTACGTCAAGAATCACGGCATCCAGAATTCGGGCCTCAAGAACCAGAACGGAACCGACGGCGGCAGCCAAGCGCAGGGCGGCAGCGCCGGGACGACCCTCTCGGTCAACTCGCTCGAAGGGCTCTCCAAATATTCCTACAACCTGGTCGGAATGTACGAGAAATACGGGCTCGCCGTCCGAGTCGCCTACAATTGGCGATCGCGCTTCCTGATCACGGCGGTCGATTGCTGCACCTATCTGCCGACCTGGCAGAGGTCGGCGGGTTTCCTCGACGCCAGTATCCGATACGCCGTCAACGATCATATCGAGCTCAGCGTCCAGGGCAGCAACCTGCTCAACACGATCACCAAGCTAGAGGAGCAGGTGACCAGCGCCGAAAATGGCTCGGTGCTCACCCCAAATGCCTGGTTCCGCAACGACCGGCGCTTTGTCCTCGGCGCGCGCGTCAAATTCTAAGTCCCCAAGGGAACTGGGGCGTCGCCGCTTGCGGTGGCGCCCCTCTTTTGTCCAGGGGTCGCCGGCGCAAGAAGCAGCCAATGCTTGCCTATGCCCTTACGGCGGGTAGGAAGGCGCGATGAGGAAGCCGCTGGAGATCGTGATCGTCGGCGGCGGCACCGCCGGATGGATGGCCGCTGCCGGTCTGGTCGGAATCCTCGGCTCGGACTCGGTCCGGGTCCGGCTGGTCGAATCCGACGAGATCGGCACGGTCGGAGTCGGCGAGGCGACCCTGCCGCAGATGCGCAAGTTCAACGACGCGCTCGGAATCGTCGAAGCCGATATGATGCGGCGCACCAATGCCAGCTTCAAGCTCGGCATCGAGTTCGTCGACTGGGGCTATCAAGGCTCTTCCTACATGCATCCGTTCGGGGCGCATGGCCGGCCGATCGGCGGGGTCGCCTTTCAGCACCAATGGATCCGCGCCGGCCAGAACGGCCATACTTTCCCGATCGAGGATTTCTCCTTCGCGATCACTGCCGCGCGGCTCGATCGCTTCGATTTCCCCGACGAGGATCCCGCTAGCGTCCGGGCCACGTTCGATTATGCCTACCACCTCGACGCAAGCCTCTATGCGCGCTTCCTGCGCAGCTTCGCGGAAACTCGTGGCGTGTTTCGAAGCGAAGGCAAGGTCGTCGACGTGGCGCTCGATCCCGAACGCGGCGATGTCGTCTCGGTCCGGCTCGAGTCCGGCGAGATCCTGTCGGGCGACTTCTTCATCGATTGCTCTGGGTTTCGCTCCCTGCTGCTTGGGCAGGCGCTCGAAGTGCCGTTCGACGACTGGTCGAAATGGCTGCCCTGCGACAGCGCCTTTGCTGTGCCGACTCCGCGCGCCGGCCCATTCACCCCTTACACCCGATCGACCGCTCGTGACGCCGGCTGGCAGTGGCGCATTCCGCTCCAGCACCGGACCGGCAACGGCTACGTCTTTTCGAGCGGATTCACCGACAATGAGCGCGCGGCCGAAACGCTGCTTGCCAACCTCGAAGCGCCGCCGCTCGCCGATCCGCGTCTGCTTCGATTCAAGGCGGGGCGCCGCACCCGCAGCTGGGATCGCAACTGCCTGGCGATCGGCCTCTCGAGCGGTTTCCTCGAGCCGCTCGAATCGACCAGCATCTATCTGATCCAGGTCGCGATCATGAACTTCATCCGGCTGCTGCCCGAGGCTGAGGTCGACCCGGCGCTTGCCGGCGAGTTCAACCGGCTGATGAACGTCGAATATGACCGGATCCGCGACTTCCTGATCCTTCATTATCACCTCAACCGGCGCGACGATGCCGAGCTTTGGCGCTATTGCCGCGCCATGGAGGTGCCCGACAGCCTCGAGCGCAAGATGGCCTTGTTCCGGCACCGCGGTTTCATCGAGCAGTATAAGGACGGACTGTTCTCGCCGCCAAGCTGGCTGAGCGTGTTTCTCGGCCAGGGCCTTGCGCCGCTTCATTATCACCCGATGGCGGATGCGATGCCGCTCCCCGCTTTGCTCGGCGAGATGGAAATGCTGCGCAGCAATGTCCGGACGGAAGCCATGGCCCTTCCGTCCCACGCGCTGGCGATCGAGGATTATTGTGCAGCCTCGGTTGCCGCCGGAGCTGCGGCGTGAGCAAGCGGGTGGAGCGAGTTGTCGTCGTCGGCCGCGATGCTGCCGCCTGGCTTGCCGCGCTCGCGTTGCGCCGTGCCTTCGGCCCAGTCGGAGTCGAAGTCGAGGTCGTGGAATTGCCGTCACTCCTCCACGCCGTCGATGTCTACGCGGCCTTGCCCTCGCTCGCCGGCCTGCACCGCCTCGTCGGTCTCGACGAGCGCGAAATGCTTCGCGCCTGCGCCGGAGTGCCGGTCGGCGGCCAGCGTTTCACCGGGTGGTCCGGCGGGGATGGCGCGTTCGTCCACGGCTACGACGTGCAGCGGCTCGCGATCGAGGATCTCGATTTCCTCCAATATTGGATCAAGGCGCGGGGCGAGGGCCTGCGGGTTCCGTTCGAGGATTTCTCGCCGGCCGCGTCCGCGGCAAAGCAGGGGCGGATCGGCCGCGGCGACGGCGATCCGTCGTCGCTCGGCGCGCTTCAGCACGGTTACCATCTCGACGCGCGAGCCTATGCGGCTCTGGCTCGCCGCAAGGCGCTTTCCGCCGGAGTGCGGGCCCGGACCGAATTCGCCGCCGCCGAATTCGATGCGAACAGCATCGCCGCCATTCGGCTCGACGACGGCAGCCGCATCGAGGCCGATCTCTTCGTCGACGCCTCGGGAGCGGAAGCGGTCCTGATCGGCGGGCTTGCAGGCTCGGATTTCGAGAGCTGGGGCCGCTGGCTTCCGGGCGACCGAATCCTGGCCGCTTCGGCGCCCGCTTTGAAGCCGCTACCGGCCTTTGCCCAGATCAGCGCGGTCCCGGCCGGGTGGATCGGCCTCCACCCCCTCCGCGACCGCACCGCGCTGGTCGCGGCCTTCTCGTCTGAGCAGGCGACCGACGCTGAGATGCTGGAGTCGGCCGCGAGAATGACGGGCCTCCGCTTTGGCGGGGATGCGATCGCGGCGCCCTTCGCCCCAGGCATCAGGCGCAGTCCGTGGATTGGCAATTGCGTCGCCCTGGGCGAGGCGGCGGTAGCCCTCGAGCCACTCGACTCGGTCCAACTCCATCTCGTCCATGCCGGAATCTCGAACCTGGTCGCCTTGTTCCCGGCCACGGCGGGCGAGATGCCGGAGTCGGTCGCTTATGCGAATGCGATCGCATCGCATGCGCGCAACGTCCGCGACTTCCAGGTCGCCCATTACCGGTTGAACCGCCGGACCGGCGAGGCGCTATGGGATCGGGCGCGTGAACCCGAAGGCCCGGTCAGCCTCGCTGCCAGGCTCGATCTGTTCGGAGCGCGCGGCCGGGTCGTCCTCTATGACGACGAGACGTTCGAGGAGCAGAGCTGGGCCGCGATCCTGATCGGCCACGGCCTGATGCCGCGCAGCCATGATCTCAAGGTCGACAAGGTGCCGCCCCGCGAGCAGATGGAGCGATTCCAGAACCTGCTTCGCCTGATCGCCGGCGAAGTGCGGGCGATGCCGACGGCCGACCAGTGGCTTGAGCCCGCCTGAGCCCGATGGACAACCGGATCACCGAGATCGTCATCGTCGGCGGCGGCACCGCCGGATGGATGAGCGCTGCGGCCCTCGCCAGGGTGATCGGCACGACAAGTTGCGCGATCACCCTGGTTGAATCCGAGGAGATCGGGACGATCGGAGTCGGCGAGGCGACGATCCCGCCGATAGCCCTGTTCAACAAATTGCTCGGCATCGACGAAGACGAGTTCGTCCGCGAGACCCAGGGCACGTTCAAGCTCGGCATCGAGTTCGTCGACTGGAAACGGCTCGGGGAACGCTACCTCCATTCGTTCGGCCTGTTCGGCGTCGACATGAACGGAATTTCCTTCACCCATTATTGGCTGCGCGCGATGAAGCAGGGTGCCGCGGGGGACCGCGACCTGTTCAACGCCGAGGCCGAAGCTGCACACCTCGGCAAATTTGCTCGGACCCCGCCCAACGCGCCGCCAAGCCTGCCGCGGGTCAATTACGCCTTCCAATTCGACGCATCGCTCTATGCCGCTTACCTTCGGCGCTACGCGGAGGCCCGCGGCGTGGTTCGGACCGAGGGCCGGATCGTCTCGGTGCGGCGCGATCCGGAAAGCGGGCTGATCGCCTCGGTCGAGCTCGCCGGCGGCAACAGGATCGGCGGGCAATTCTTCATCGATTGCTCGGGCTTTCGCGGACTGCTGATCGAGGAGACGTTTGCCGCCGGTTATGACGACTGGAGCCGCTGGCTGCCCTGCAATCGCGCATTTGCCATGCCGACATCCAATGTCGGTCGGCTGGCTCCGTACACCCGGGCGACCGCACATGAGGCCGGTTGGCAATGGCGCATTCCGCTCCAGCACCGCACCGGCAACGGCTATGTGTTCAGCGATGGCTTCGTCGCCGAGGACGAAGCGCGCCAGCAATTGATCGGCCGGGTCGAGGGCGAGCCTCTCGCCGAGCCGCGACTGCTCAAGTTCGTCGCGGGCCGCCGAAAATCCTCCTGGGTCGGCAATTGTCTGGCGATCGGCCTTGCCGGCGGCTTCCTCGAGCCGCTGGAATCGACCAGCATCCATCTCGTCCAGGCCGCGCTCGCCAAATTGCTCGCTTTCTTCCCGCAAAGGCACATGGACCAGGCGCTGATCGCTCGGTTCAACTCGGAGATGAACGGGCTCTATGACGGCATACGAGACTTCCTGATCGCCCATTACAAATTGACCGAGCGCGAGGACACGGCATTCTGGCGTTATTGCAAGGCGATGGAGATACCGGATTCGCTTCGCGCCCGTCTCGAGCTGTTCCGCTCCCGGGGCGAGGTCATGCCCGGCGGACAGGAGCTGTTCCGCGAGGTCAACTGGTTCTCGATCCTGCACGGGCAAGGGCTGGTCCCGGAAGATTACCATCCGGTCGCCGACGCGCTGTCGGCGGAGGAGCTCGCCTCACGCCTCTCGCAGATTCGCGCCGGGGTGAAGGCGCGGGTTGATACGATGCCGAGCCACGACGACTATATCGCTTATTGCTGCGCTTCGCCGCGCGCCGCGCGCTGACCATGGTCCCGGCATGGCTGACGCTCGCGGCAGCGCTGGCCGTCGCACCGACCCCTTCGACGATCGCCGCCCTGCCGCCCGAGGCGAGCGCGGGGAGGGGGGCAAGCCTGCCCTTCGTCGAATATGAGGCCGAGAATGCGACGACGAACGGGGATCGGATCGGCCCGGACCGCCGCTTCACGACGCTCGCCGCCGAAGCTTCGGGCCGCGAGGCGATACGGCTTCAGGGGCCTGGCCGCTTCGTCGAGTTCACGCTGGCGCGGCCCGCCAACGCGCTCACTGCGCGGATCGCCATTCCCGACAGCGCCGACGGCAAGGGCCTCGATGCGTCGATCGGAATCTATGTCGAGGGCCAACGGATCGGCGCGCTTGCCGCGACGTCGCGCTACGGCTGGTATTACGGCGCCTATCCGTTCAGCAACCGACCTGCCGACGGGCGACCCCACCATGTCTTCGACGAGGCCCGGCTGCTGCTCGAGCGGACCCTGCCCGCCGGAACCCGGGTGCAGCTCAGGATTGGGGAGGGAGACGGGGCCCCCTGGTACGCAGTCGACCTCGCCGACTTCGAGTTGGTCCCGCCGCCGTCGCCGCCTCCGCCCGGCGTGCTCCTGCTGACACGGTTCGGCGCGGATCCGTCGGGACGCATCGATTCGTCCGGCGCGTTCCGCCGAGGCGTTGCGAAGGCGGCGGCCAGTGGCCGCACCTTGTGGATTCCCCCAGGCAACTTCCGTGTCGAGGGCCATGTAGTTGTCGATCGGGTCACGATCGCTGGCGCGGGGTCCTGGCACTCGGTTCTCACCGGACGACGAATCGGTCTCTACGGCCGGCGTGCACCGGGCGGATCGCGGCGGGTCGTGCTGCGCGATTTCGCGATCTTCGGCGATGTCAGGGAGCGCAGGGATCATGACCAGGTGAATGGGATCGGCGGAGCGATGGGCGGCGGCTCGCGGATCGAGAATCTGTGGATCCAGCATGTAAAGGTCGGGCTCTGGTTCGACGGACCGATGGACGGGATCATCGTTCGCGGCCTCAGGATCCTCGATACGGCGGCCGACGGCCTCAACTTCCATCGCGGCGTCAGCTATGCGATCGCCGAGAACAATTTCGTCCGCAACAGCGGCGACGACGGGCTCGCCGCCTGGTCGGGCAAAGCGGCGGATCATCATATCGCGTTCCGGCGCAACACGGTGATCGCCCCGATCCTGGCCAACGGCATCGCGCTTTATGGCGGCCACGATCTCGAGGTGAGCGGGAATGTCGTCGCCGACACCGTCACCGAAGGTGGAGGGGTGCATATCGGCAACCGCTTCGCA
>JAQGLD010000381.1 GCA_028293055.1 Alphaproteobacteria bacterium | reverse complement strand
CAATTGGGCGCCGCCGCTCACATGGAGGATTTCGCCGCTCGAATAGCAGTCGCGCGCCGCCAGATAGGACACCGCGGCGGCGACCTGGGCAGGCTCGGTGAGTTCGCCCATCGCGGATTCGCGCCGGTAGAGCGCCTGCAGCCGTTCGACCGAAAGGAAGCTTTCGGTCATCGGAGTGCGGGTGAAACCCGGAGCGACCGCATTGACGCGAACGCCGAGCGGACCGAACTCTAGCGCTGCGATCCTGACGACATGGTCGAGCGCGGCCTTGGCTGCGCCGTAGGCGGCAAGCCCGGCGCCGGCCAGCCGGCCGGTTACCGACGAGAATAGAATGATGCTTCCGCCACGCGGCATTGCCGGCACGACATGCTTCATCAGCAACAGGTTGCCGGTGACATGGACTGCGAACTGCGATTCGATCTGCTCGCGGCGGATCTTGAGGATGCTCTGACCGAGCGTGGTGCCCGCTGCATTGACCACCACATCGACCGTGCCTGCCTCGGCCACCATCGCGGCGATCATATCCTCATCGGTGATGTCGCAGAGGATCGCGCTACCCCCCAGCTCGTCGGCCAGCGCATCGAGCGGCGCCTGCCTGCGGCCGGCGAGAAGAAGTCGAAAGCCGTCGGCCCCCAGCCGCCGCGCGGCGGCTTCGCCGAGACCGCCTTCGCTCGACGCGCCGATGACCAGCGCTGTGGGTTGACCCTTCTCCATTTCCTACGTCTGACGCAGACCCGGTCGCAAGGCAAGAATAAAACAAACATGCATGTCGGTTTTATCGGATGGTCCGAGCCTCGCGTGGGCCCAGGCGTGGCGCATAAGCGGGGCATAGGGCCAAGCGAGGCGGGTTCAACAATCTGCGCCCTTGACTTCCGCGCTAAAAAACAATCATGTTTGTTTGAGAAGGAACCTCGAATGCCGCTCGCCTCAGCAAGAACCAGTTCGACTTCGCGGCCCGGGAAGGACGCTGCGACGGCGCCGACGCAGCAGTCGCTGAAGAGCGCGCAAACCCGTGCCCGGCTGATCGAGGCGACCATACGCTGCCTCGTCAAATATGGCTACGCCAAGACGACGACTCCGCTCGTCGCGAGCGAGGCGGGTCTGTCGCGCGGCGCCATGCTCCACCATTTCGAGAACGGCCCCGCCTTGGTCAAGGCGGCCGTGGTCGAGCTTCACGAAAAGCGGCTGCGCGCCTTCCGTCGGGCAGCCGAAACCGAGCATGGCGACACCGGAGCCCTCGTCCGGACCTATTGGCGGCAGCTTTCCAAGCCGAACTTCATCGCGTTCCACGAGCTGGCGCTGGCCGCACGCACCGACCCCAATCTCGCCCGGATCCTGCATCCGCTGCAGACCGAGTTTCGCGAGCGTTTCATGGCCCAGGCCGTCACGCTCTTCCCCGAATGGGACGGCTACCGCGACCGCTTCGACCTCGCCATGACACTTTCCCAGACCCTGCTGGAAGGGATGGCGATCAAGATGCTGACCGGCGGCATGGACGAGGCCATGGTCGAGCCATTGCTCAACCTGCTCGAGGAAGAGATAGGTTCGATGAACCCGGCGCTGAAGCGGGATCAGTCCAGTTGACCGCCTCCCCAGCCTATCGCCCGGCGAAGCAGCTCGTAGAAGATCGGGTAGTTCCATCCGCAGCGCTGCGGATGCGGCCAGAAGGCGGTGAGCGGCTGCAGATCGTAATGGCCGCGGCAATGGCCGAGGGTCAGATAGAGGACGGCCCCCTGGCCGACTGCGCGTTCGTAGAGGACAGGCACTTCCGGCTCGTCCCAGTCGGAGTCGCGGAATTCGTCGCAATGGCCGGTGAATTTCGTGTGGAGCAGCACGTCGATGTCGGTGGTGCGGCGGGTGAGATAGAGCTCGTCCTCGATCCGGAAGTCGCGCAGGCCGCGGGTCATCGCATGATCCGGTCGAGTGACGAAGACCTTGAACGGCTCGATCGCCGGATGCGCGGTGAATCGTGAGCCGAGCAAGGCCATGAATTCGGGCGCAACGTCCGGGGTGTCGACCTTGCCGTCCTCGGCCATGCGCAGGATCGAGTTGGTGCCGTGCAGCGCGAGCCAGCGCCCGCCGCGATCGAGGAAACGGGCGAGCACAAGGGTCTGAGCCGGAGTCGGCATGAGATCGCACGTATAGGTGATCAGCAGGTCCGCGGCTTCGATGCGGTCCACATCGGAATAATCGGAAGAGACGGAGGTTCGAATTTCAGGATGTTCAGCGAGCAGCTTCAACAGCTCCAGCCGCGCGAAATCGATATCGTGATATTTGCCGGCCGCGACGAGATGTGTCTTCACCCGATCCTCCCATGCGCGCTCCGCGCACGTATGAGGCTAGGCTGGTCGGCGAGCTTGGCAAGCCCGGGGTCGCGGCGATGAGCGGCCGCGGCAAGGGCCCGCTGGCGGGCGTGCGGATCCTCGACCTGACCAGCGTGCTGATGGGTCCCTACGCCACCCAGATCTTCGCCGATCTCGGCGCCGATGTGATCAAGGTCGAGAGCCCCGACGGCGACACCACCCGCTACCTCCCGCCCGGCCCCGATCCGGCGAGGGGCGGCATGTTCATGAACGTCAATCGCGGCAAGCGCAGCATCGTGCTCGACCTCAAGCAGCCCGCCGCGCGCGACGCCCTGCTCAGGCTCGCTGCCGACTCGGATGTGTTCGTCCACTCGATGCGCGCCCAGGCGATCGGCCGGCTCGGTCTCGACTATCCGGCGCTCAAGGCTGCCAATCCGAAAATCGTCTACGCCAATCTCTATGGCTTCGGGCGGGACGGACCCTATCGCGACTATCCCGCCTATGACGATATCGTCCAGGCCGCCTCGGGCCTGGTCGACCTGCAGGCGAGCCTGTCCAAGGGCGAGCCGACCTATCTCGCGACGGTCGTCGCCGACAAGGTCGCAGGCCTCACCGGGGCCTATGCGATCGTCGCCGCTTTGTTCGCACGCGAGCGCAACGGCGAGGGCCAGGAGATCGAGGTGCCGATGTTCGAGACACTGGTCTCATTCACGATGATCGAGCATCTCTGCGGCTCGCTGTTCGATCCGCCGCAGGGGCCGCCCGAATATCCCCGAGTGACCTCGGAGGCGCGTCGCCCCTATCGCACCAGCAACGGCCATATCGGCGTAATGATCTACAACGACAAGCATTGGGGCGCCTTCTTCGCCGCGCTCGGAAATCCCGATTGGTCGAAGGATCCGATGTTCGCCTCGATGCGCAGCCGCACCCAGAATATCGGGATCGTGCTCGCCAGCCTCGCCGCGGTGATGGAGGAGCGGACCAGCGAGGAGTGGCTGGAGCTGTTCCGCGAGGCGCAGATCCCGGCGATGGCGATCGCCAGCCCGACCGACCTGCTCCATGACCGCCATCTCGTCGAGACCG
>JAQGLD010000392.1 GCA_028293055.1 Alphaproteobacteria bacterium | reverse complement strand
ACCGCCCGCCAGCTTTCGAAAATCTACGCCGACTCCCCGGTCAATCATTTCGGGGCGAGCAAGAGCAGGATTGCCAGGCTGATCGGCCGGCTGGCGGAACGCGGCCTGGTGGAACGGAGCAAGCCGGAAAGCGGGACGACCCGATGGATAAGCTGCACATCGGAGGGGGAGAATGCGGTGCGCGACTGGGTCAAGGCGCTGTCCCCTTCCCATCTCCTGCTCGAGGATCCGCTGCGGTCCAGGGTCCAGTCGTTCGACCTTCTCACCCGCGACGAGCAGATTGCGTGGGTGCTGGCCGCCAAGGACGCGTTGACCGCGCACCTGGCGACGCTGGGCGCTTATCAGAGGGCGGTCAGCGTCCCGCACCACGCCCAGGTACACGACAATGCAGTTCGCTCCATGCTGGCGAGAATCGCCTGGCTGGACCGCATGCTCGCAGACCTGACCGGCGGCCGTCGCGAGCGCGATGAGGCGTTCGCAGCACGATAGAAGCAGTTGATTGCAAACCGGATGCATCCCCTTCCCGCCGCGGCATAAGCGGGCTGAGGAGGTGAGCCGATGCAGAGACGACGGCGTGAAGAGGAGGGCTCGGGCGATGTCGACCCTCGCCGCGGATCCACCCGCCGGCAGTCCGTGGAGTCCGCAGTTCGAGGCCTGAAGCGGGTCCCGATTCCTCAGGAACGGGCTCCGGGGCTCTACTGAGTGGCGGCGCTTTGACGGGCAAATAAGGGCCCAACGCGCAAGCCCGAACTCCGAACTCGTCCAAACCGAGCGTCGAAAACCGCGCAAAAAAACAAACGAAACAGGGGATGTTTCATGAGAATGACTCGACTGAGCTGCATGGCGTCGACGGCGCTGTGCCTGGCCTTCCTCGCCGCAGGATCGGCCCGTGCCCAGGCGCCGGTGGCCACCGAAGGCAGAAATGCCGACGAGGCCGCATCGGCGCAACCGGACGCGAATGCGACTGCCGCAGCGGGTGACGAAGCCATCGTCGTCACTGGAACCCGCATCCGCAGCCCCAACCTGACGTCGGCGGTGCCGATCACCTCGCTCGAGGCCTCCGAGCTGACCGATACCGGAAATGTCTCGCTCGGTGATGAGCTCAACAAGCTGCCTGCGATGCACGCCACCTTCAGCCAGGCCAATTCCACCGGCTTCATCGGGACGTCCGGGCTGAACCTGCTCGACCTGCGCGGCCTGGGAACGGCGCGAACCCTGGTGCTGGTCAATGGCAGGCGGCACATCACCGCCCAGCCGGGAACGCCGAGCAGCATCGACGTCAATACGATACCAGTCGACCTTGTCGACCGGATCGACATCGTCACCGGGGGCAATTCGGCGATCTACGGGTCGGACGCGGTCGCCGGCGTGGTCAATTTCGTGCTCAAGCGCAATTTCGACGGAGTCCGGGTCCGCGCCCAGGGCGGGATATCCAGCCATGGCGATCGCGGCTCCTATTTCGCAAGCGTCACCGCCGGCCACAACTTCGCCGAGGGCCGCGGAAACGTCGCGGTCGCAGCGGAATATTCGTTCGCCGACGATCTCTATTACACCGATCGCGACGGCCTCTACGGCGCCTATAGCGGGCGTCTCCAGTTCAACGCGGTAGAGAACACGCTTGGCGAGACTCCCGCAGGCGACGGCATCCCCGACCAGGCCTTCCTGACCAACATACGCAACGGCAATATCTCGGAAGGCGGAACCTACGCCGCCACCTGCCCGGCCGCGGTCGCTTCGACCGCTCCGAATTTCGCCGCCGTCCAAGCCCGACGCGCGCTCAACTGCACAGGCGAGCGCAGCAATACCGGCGCGGAGCTGGGCAACAATTTCATGTTCGACCGCCAGGGCAATCTCCTGCCCAATGCCTGCGTCCGCGACCTGAGGCCCTTCGGAAGCGGCAATTGCGTCGGCGGACAGGGCTCCTCGCTTCGCCTGACCGGGCAGCTCCTCCCCCAGCTGGAGCGCAAGGCGGTCAATCTCCTGGCCCATTTCGAAGTTTCGCCAGCGTTCAGCCCGTTCATCGAAGCCAAGTTCGTGCGCAGCGACGGCAATCAGGAAGGCCAGCCTACCAGCATCGCCAACCTCCAAGGGACGTACAGCATCAACAATCCTTTCCTGACGTCGCAGGCCCGGGATGTACTGGTACGCAGCCTCGCGCCGGGGGCGACGACCTTCTCGATCCAGCGCTTCAACGTCGATTTCGGCGGACGCGGCGAAAATCTGCGGCGCGACACGTATCGCATCGCCGGCGGGGTCGAGGGCGATTTCAACGACGACTGGCATTATGAGCTGTCGGCCAATTACGGCCACCTCAAGACGCACCTCGATGCCCTGAATCGGATACTGATCCAGAACTTCCGAAACTCGGCAGACGCGGTACGCAACGCGCAGGGCCAGATCGTCTGCGGGATCAATGCGGATGCCACAACCGCAAATGACGACCCTGCATGCGTACCGATCAACGTGTTCGGCGACGGACAGCCTTCCGCCGCTGCGCTCGATTATGTCAGCGCCAATGTTTTCCGGGACCAGAGCGCCAGCCAGTTCGATGCGCTCGGTTACCTCTCGGGCGACCTCTCGCAGCTTTTCGAACTGCCGGGGGGGCCGATCGGTTTCGCCCTAGGCGCCGAATATCGCCGCGAGACTGCATCATCGGTTTTCGATCCGGTGACGACGAGCGGGGCGACCGACGCCAATGTCATTCCGCCCTTCCATCCGCCGGCTCTGTTGGTCAAGGAAGCGTTCGGCGAACTGCGAGTTCCGCTACTTCGCGACGTTCGGTTCGCCCGGGAACTTTCGTTCGAGGCCGCGGGCCGGGTCTCCGCTTACAACAAGGGCGCCGGCACGACGGGCACGGTCTGGACCTACAATTTCGGCGGCATCTACGCGCCGAGCCGAGATATTAGGTTCCGCGCGGGCTATGCCCGTTCGGTTCGCGCGCCGACCCAGAGCAATCTGTATGCCGTGCCGACCCAGACCTTCCTCAACGGCCTGATCGACCCGTGCAGCCAGACCAACATTCGCAACGGAACGGCAAACCGGGTCGCCAATTGCGCCGCCGCGGGCGTGCCGACCAGCGAGGTGGTCAACGGTCTCAGCGTGCCGTGGACGAATGTGCCCTCTTCCGGCATTCGCGGCCTCAACGGCAGCAATCCCAATCTCTTCGCCGAACAAGGCAAGAGCCTGACCGTAGGAGCGGTGCTTCAGCCGCGCTTCCTGCCCGGCTTCTCGCTGACCGTCGATTATTACGACATCACGGTCAAGAATGTCATCAACACGCTGGCGCCGCAGACGATCATCGATCTCTGCTATGACAGCTCGACAGGCATCAACAATCCCTATTGCGCGGCCGTCTTCCGCCGCCCCGACGGCACATTCAAGGGCCAATCCAACCGCTCCGTCGGCGGGTCGACCGTGCAATATGATGTCGGCACCAACGACAACAGCTTCCTCGCCGGCCCGTTCAACTATGCGAAGCTCAAGACCTCCGGAATCGATTTCGATGCCGCCTATCGCCACAAGTTCGGCGGCGTCGGGATCGACCTGCGCGGCATATTGAGCTGGATCGCGAAACGCGACTCCTACACCAATGTCAACGACCCGACCTTCCGCGACCGGACCAAGAGCGAGCTCGGCGATCCCGAATTCGCCGGCAGCTTCTCGGCCAAGGCCGATTTCGGAATGTTCGACCTGAGCTACAATCTGCGGTGGATCGGCAAGCAGACCATCGACTTCTACGAGACCACGCACACGCTCGACGGGCGGCCGCCGACCGACCTCGACAAGTTCCCGGTCGTCTGGACTCCCAACGTCTTCTACCACGCGATCCGGCTCGGCCTCGAGCCCAAGGGCGGCTTCCGCTTCTATGTCGGGGTCGACAATGTGTTCAATCGCGCCCCGCCCTACGGCTTCGACGGGACGTGCGCGACGGGCGGCGTTTTCGCCTGCGGGGCGGGCGGAGTGGGAACCGCCATTTACGAGAATGTCGGGCGCTTTTTCTACGGGGGCGCCGAGCTGAAATTCTAGGTTCCTGGTCTGTCGTGGTTTCCGATCGTCAGGGGTTCGTCTGACCGGAAATCGCTTCA
>JAQGLD010000355.1 GCA_028293055.1 Alphaproteobacteria bacterium | reverse complement strand
CTGGCGAGCTGGTGCTCCGAATTGCGCCGGGCGGCGATCCCCACCGCGACCAAAGCGATCGCAGCCACCGCGGCGACGGCGCCGCCGATCTTCAGAATCCGGCTATCGCCGCGCTCAGACATGCACTTCCTCCAGAAGGACTGCGCCGGCGGCATCCGCGCGGCGGCGATGGGCAAGGCTGAAGATGACCGGAACGAACAGCAGGGTCGCGAAGGTCGCGACGACGAGTCCGCCGATCACGGCTCGGCCGAGCGGCGCGTTCTGCTCGCCACCTTCGCCGATGCTGAGCGCCATCGGAAGCATCCCGATGATCATCGCCAGCGCGGTCATCAGCACCGGCCGGAAGCGAGTGATTCCGGCGTCGAGCGCCGCCCTGGTCGCGTCGCCGATCTCGGCAAGCCGCTCGCGCGCGAAGGTCACCACCAGGATCGAATTGGCGGTGGCGACGCCCATGCACATGATCGCTCCGGTCAGCGCGGGAACCGACAGGCTGGTTCCGGTGACGAACAGCATCCAGACGATCCCAGCGAGCGCGCCCGGCAAGGCGGTGATGATCACGAACGGATCGAGCCAGGACTGGAAGTTCACCACGATCAGCAGATAGATCAGCACGATCGCAGCGAGCAGCCCGAAACCCAGGCCCGAGAAAGCGGTGTTCATCGTCGCATATTGGCCGCGCAGGACGACGCTCGCGCCGCGCGGGACTCGGCCGTCCAACGATTTCAGTACCCGGTTTATGTCGCCGGCGACGGCGCCCAGGTCGCGGCCCGCCGGGGTCGCGTAAATGTCGAGCACCGGCGCGAGATTGTAGTGGTTGACCACCGCCGGGCCGTTGGCACGAACGATCGTGCCGAGTCCGCCGAGCACCTGGCCGGTCCCGCCGCCCGCGCCGGTGACCGGAATGTTGGAGAGGTCGCCGATCGACCCGATGCGATATTCCGGGGTCTGCGCGACCACCGGATAGGAAATTCCGCTGGCCGGATCGAGGAAGAAGACCGGCGAGCTTTGCGACGTGCCGGCGAGCGAGCTCGACAGGCTCGAGGTCACGTCGCGCTCGGTCAGGCCATATTGCGAGATTCGGCTTCGATCGACCGCGACGCGGAGCTGCGGATAGCGCGGCGACTGCTGGATCCGGGCGTCGGCGATTCCAGGGATCGCCGCTATCCTGGGCAGCAATATCCGGGCGAGATCGAGGTTCGCTGCGCCATCCTTGCCCGCGATCTGTACGTCGATCGGAGCCGGAGCCCCGAAGTTGAGAATCTGGCTGGTAATGTCCGCCGGCAGGAAGGCAAAGGCGGTGCCGGGAAAGGCGCGCGGCAGTGCCTCGCGCAGCCTGCGAACATGGTCGGCGGTCGGCGCATGATGGGCCGCGAGCTGGATCAGCATGTCGCCGTCCTGGGGGCCGACGGTACCGCTATTGGCGTAGACGGTGTTGATCGAGCTGACCGGAAGGCCGAGATTGTCGACGATCGAGACCAGCTCCTCTGGCGGGATGATCTCGCGGATCCGGCGCTCGATCAGCCCGAACCGGGCCGAGGTCTCCTCGATCCGGCTGCCGACCGGAACCCGGACGTGCAGCGCCATCTGCCCGGCATCGACCGTGGGGAAGAAATTCTGGCCGAGGAACGGCACGAGCAGGAAAGACAACAGAACCAATGCCAGGAAGCCGGCGACGAACGGCTTCGGCGCGGCGAGCGAGCGCTCGAGCCAGCGGCCGTAGCCGGCACGGAAGCGCTCGAACCCGCTTTCGAACCGGCGCTGGAACCGGACGAGCGGATTGCGCGACCCTGGCTTCCCCGCCTCGTGGATATGCCCCGGGGCGTGCGGTTTCAGCAGATAATTGGCCATCGTCGGCACCAAAGTGCGCGAAAGGATGAAGGACGCGGTCATCGCGAAGATCACGGCGAGGGCAAGCGGCACGAACAGGAATCCGGCCACCCCCGGCAGGAAGAACATCGGCACGAAGACGATGCAGATGCAGAGCAGGGATACGAAGGCGGGCGTGACGATCTGGGCCGCACCGTCGAGAATCGCCTGACGGACCGGCTTGCCCTGCTCGAGATGCCAGTTGATATTCTCGATGGTCACCGTCGCGTCGTCGACCAGAATTCCGACGGCGAGGCTGAGCCCGCCCAAGGTCATGATGTTGAGCGTATTGCCGGTCGCCGCCAGGCCGATGATCGCCGCAAGAATGGCGAGCGGGATCGAGATCGCGATGATCAGGGTCGACCGCCACGAACCCAGGAAGAGCAGGATCATCAGCGAGGTCAGGACCGCAGCGATTGCGCCTTCGCGGATCACGCTTTGGATCGCGGCCTTCACGAACAGCGACTGATCGCCGATCGGAACGATCTTCACAATCGACGGCAGGGTGGCCTGAATTCGCGGCAAGGCGTCCTTGATCCCCTGGACGATCGCGAGGGTAGAGGTCGCTCCGTTCTTGAGGATGGTGATGACCACCGAGCGGGCGCCGTCGACATGGACGATATTGGTCTGGGGCGCGGAGCCGTCGCGGACATGGGCGACGTCGCGCATGAAGATGGTACCGCCGTCGACCACCTTGACCGGCAGATTGTTGAGCTCCTCGACCGAACCGGGCGCATTGTTGAGCCTGACGCTGTACTGGAAGCTGCCGATCTTGGCGAAGCCGACCGGGTTGATCTGGTTCTGGGCGGCGATGGCGTTGCCGACATCCTGCGCCGAAAGCCCCTTGGACTGGAGCGCTGCGGGGTCGAGATCGATCTGGATCTGCCGCTGGCGGCCGCCCGATGGATAGGGAATGGCGGCGCCGGGGACGGTTATCAGGCCGGGACGGACCTGGTTGGCCGCGAGATCGAACTTCTGGCCTTCCGACAGACCCCTGCCGGACAAAGCAAGCTGGAGGATCGGAACCGTCGAGGCGTTGTAGTTGAGGATCAGCGGCGGGGTGACCCCGGGCGGCAGCTGGCGCAGCACCGACTGGCTCACCGAGGTCACCTGGGCGGTGGCGGTGCGGATGTCGGCGCCGGGCTGGAAATAGATCTTGACCACCCCCATTCCGGGGAGCGCCTGGCTCTCGATATGCTCGATATCGTTGACCGTGGTGGTCAGCACGCGCTCGAATGGAGTGACGATCCGGCCCGACATCTCGTCGGGCGAAAGCCCGCTATAATTCCAGGCGACCGCGATCACCGGGACCTTGATATCGGGGAAGATGTCGACCGGAGTGCGGATCGCAGCGAGCACGCCGACGATCCCGATCAGGATCGCCATGACGACGAACGTCAGCGGGCGCGCGAGGGCGATCCGGACGATGCCGTTCAACGGGCCCTGGCCCCGCGCGGCGGGCGCACGCGCTGATCAAGCAGATGGGGCAAGATTGTTTCCACGCTGGCACAGGCACGTGTGCTGCGTGGCCCGAATGGTCGGCGCCAACGCCTGTGTCTAATATTGTTTACGGCATGATCGATAGCTATTGCCTATTGATCATGGAGCTTCGGCATCTTCGTTACTTCGTCCAGGTCGCCACCGACCTGCATTTCGCCCGCGCCGCCGCCAGTCTTGGAATCTCGCAGCCTCCGCTCAGCCAGCAAATCCGGGCGCTCGAGGAGGAATTGGGGGTGCGCCTGTTCGAACGCACGAGCCGGCGGGTGGCGCTGACTCCGGCGGGCAAATTGTTCCTCGACGCGGCCAGGGCGACGCTCGACCAGGCCGAGCGCGCGATCCGCATTGCGCGCCGGGCTGCGCAGGGCGAGCTTGGCGAGCTCGCCATCGGGTTCAGCGCCTCGGCGCCTTTCATCCCGCGGATCGCGCGGGCGATCCACGATTTCCGACTGACCTATCCCGAGGTCCGGCTGACCCTGACCGAGACAGGCGGCGCCGCGGAGATCGCGGCGCTCGAGGACGGCATGCTCGACCTCGGATTTCTCCGGCGGTCGGCCAGCCCCGATTTGCCGGACACGCTCACCGCCCGGCTTCTGCTCAGCGAGCGGCTGTTCGTCGCGATGCGCCCAGATCATGACATGGCCCACCGCGAGGGCCTGAGGTTCGCTGATCTCGCCGGAGAGCCGATGCTGTTCTACGCCAGCGACCGGCGCGGCACCTTCTCCCGCGAATTGTTCGTGATGCTCCGCGACGCAGGAGTGGAGCCGGTGGTCGCCCAGACTGCAAGCGAGATATCGACCCTGTTCGGCCTC